>CAYFSV010000068.1:0-11957 GCA_964345815.1 uncultured Proteiniphilum sp.
GGGTGATATGATTATAGCCGTGGGGATATTTTCGAGTATGAAAGAAAATTATTACATTTGTGAAAAACATTCGAGTATGAAAGAATATATTGAGGTATTGGAAAAGTATAGTTTTTGGGATAATAATGTTCCAAATATTGGATATCCTCGAACGAATTATACAGAAAAAATATACAGCTCTATTGGTAATAGGCTTGTGAAGGTGCTTGTGGGGCAGCGTAGGGCAGGCAAAAGCTATATACTCCGTCAAATAATTAATCGTTTGATTGATGAGGGTGTTGAGCCACGAAATATCTTATATATAAATAAAGAGTTTACAGATTTTGATTTTATAGTTGATTATAAGCAGCTGGACGAACTGATAGATGCATACAGAAAGCAGTTGGCGCCAATAGGGAAGGTGTGGTTATTTATTGATGAAATACAAAATATAGTTGGCTGGGAGCATTTGGTGAACTCTTATTCGCAAGATTTTACTCGGGATTATGAACTGTTTATTACTGGTTCGAACTCAAAAATGCTGTCTGGCGAACTTGCTACGTTGCTTTCGGGTAGATATATAACTTTTGAGATATTGCCTTTTAGTTTTGCTGAATATGCTGGCATAACAGAAAAGCCACAAATAAAGCAAACATATATTGAGTATATGGAGAGTGGTGCTTTGCCCGAGCTTTTTAACTTGCCTAATGAGGAGATTAAGCGAAATTATATTTCGGCGGTGAAAGATACGGTTTTGCTTCGCGATATAATACAGAGGCATAGCATAAAAGACCCTAATTTGTTGGAGGATATTTTTGTTTATTTGGTGAATAATGCATCAAACTTGGTGTCGATAACCAATATTGTGAATTATTTTAAGAGTAAAGGGCGCAGGACTACATATGACACTGTTTCTAATTATATAGGATATGTAGAGGATGCATTTCTTATTCATCGGGTTGATAGATACGACATTAGGGGGAAGGATATAATTTCGGGAAACAGTAAGTATTACATTAATGATTTGTCTTTTAAAAATTACTTATATCCTGGTTTTGGTTATGGTATTGGATATAAATTAGAAAATCTAGTTTATTTGGAGCTTCGTCGTGCTGGCTATAGCGTGTATGTGGGTGCAATGCGTGAAAAGGAGGTTGATTTTGTGGCGACAAAAGGCGATAGGGTTATTTACATACAAGTTGCTTATATTCTTGCAGATGAGCAAACTGTGAGTAGGGAATATGCTCCTTTGGAAATGATTCAAGACAATTATGAAAAAATGGTCGTGTCGCTTGATGATCTTAAACTTCCTTCCAACGAAGGGATTATGCATGTGCAGGCGTGGAGGATTGGTGATGTGATATGATTGTAACCCAATGAATGTCACCTGCCACATCCAAACCCACCATGGGGGGTGGTATAATTGTAGCAATATTGCGTGATTGAATATTACAAAAAAATCACCCCTACGGATTGAGGTGTTGCCTCGTTTCCGTAGGGGTGATATGTTTGTTTGAAACTATTTCAATTACTTCAACCATTGGTCGAACCAATTGAAGAATTCGCGTTGAAATAGGATTGCATTTTGAGGTTGGAATATCCAGTGGTTTTCGTTTGGATAAATCAACATGCGTGATGGAATGTCGCGAAGTTGTGCGGCATTGAATGCCATCATGCCTTGTGATGCCAAAATGCGATAATCTTTTTCGCCATGCGTAATCATTATTGGGGTGTCCCATTTGTCAACAAAACGGTGGGGCGATGTGGCGTATGTTTTTTGTGCCACAGCGTTGGTTTTGTCCCAGTATGGACCACCCATGTCCCAATTTGCAAACCACATCTCTTCGGTTTCGAGATATTGAGCCTCGAGATTGAAGATGCCTGCATGTGCTAGGAATGCTTTGAAACGTTTGTTGTGATGTCCTGCCAACCAATATGTTGAGAAACCACCATAGCTTGCTCCGGTACAGCCCAAGCGGTCGCTATCGATAAATGGTTCTGCCGAAACGGCGTCTATTGCCGAAAGATAATCTTTCATGTTTTGACCACCATAGTCGCCACTAATTTGCTCGAGCCACTCTTGCCCGAAGCCAGGCAAGCCGCGTCGGTTGGGTGCTACGATGATGTAGTCGTTTGCTGCCATCATTTGCAAGTTCCAACGATAGGACCAGAATTGGCTAACGGTGCTTTGTGGTCCGCCTTGGCAATATAGGAGTGCGGGATATTTTTTCTCAGGATCGAAGTTTGGTGGATAAATCACCCATGTGAGCATTTTTTTGCCATCGGTAGTGTCAATCCAGCGCTCTTCCACCTCGCCCATGGTTAGTTGGTCTAGGATGTGTTTGTTTTCGAACGAAAGCTCTGTTGCATCGCCTGTTGAGATATTAACAGCATATATTTCGTCGGGTTGCGACATCGAGTGACGTTTAGCAATCAGTTTGTCGCCGGCTAATGCTACGGATGCATAATCGTGTTTGCCTTCGGTGAGGGGTTTAATCTCTTTGTTAGCAATGTTTGCTTTAAATAGTTGCGTTTTTGCCTCCACACATGCCACGGTGTATAATGAATTGTTGTCGGTGTTCCAAATAAAAGCATCGGTGTTGTAATCGAAGTTTTCAGACACGTCTGTTTTCTCACCCGTTGCAAGGTCCATAACAAATAGTCGGCTTTTGTCGGCTTCATATCCATCTCGCTCTTGGCTTTGCCATGCCAGTTTGGTTCCGTCGGGCGAAAATGATGGGTTCATGTCATATCCCATCATGCCTTCAGTTTTGTTTATGGTTGAGCCTGTCTCCACATCATAGAAATAGATGTTTGAATTTGTGGACACGGCATACTCTTTTCCTGTTTTTTTGCGCGAGGTGTAGGCTATTGTTTTGCTGTCGGGGCTCCAAGCCACCTGCTCTAATCCTCCAAATGGAAGCATTGGTGCTTCGTAGGGTTCGCCTTCTAGCAAATCAATTATGTTGGAAACTTTGTTGTCGGCAAAATCGGCTACAAAGACGTGAGGAATCTCTTCTACCCATTGGTCCCAGTGTTTATACATGAGATCATCCTTAATCATGCCCGAGGCTTGTGGTAGATCGGGGTGTTTATCTTGTGCGTTTTCGCCATACTTTACGTTCTTAATTAAAAGAATCTTTTTTTCATCCGGAGATATCTCGAAGCCATTTATGCCTCCTTTAATGTCGGTTATCTTTCTCATCCCACTTCCGTCGGGTTTGATTGTCCAAATTTGTGATGATCCGCCCTCGTTGCTTAAAAAAGCAATTCGCTCGCCATTTCTTATCCATTGTGGATTGCTTTCGCGTGCGCTTGTGAATGTGAGGCGTTTTTTGTTTTCGCCATCAGCATCCATCACAAAAAGCTCGGTGTTGGTGGCATTTTCGCTGATGCCTACGTATGTTACTTGATAAAGAATTTTTGACTTGTCGGGTGAAACCACCACGTCGCCAATTCTTCCAAAACTGTAGAGCACTTCGGGAGTCATTATGCCATCGTTAATTTTGATGCTTGATTTGCCAATGACTTCACCCATGCCTTGCGATTCTTTTTTTTGTTGCTGATTGGCATCACCACACGAGGTGAGTAATGCTCCAGCCAATGTCGCTGCCATAAATAAAGATTTAAAATGCATACTTTTTTTGATTTATTATTATTGTAAAATTGTGTCTGAATAATTGAGTCACTTGTTCACGATATATCCATCTTTCATATGGATGGTGCGGTCGGTGATGGATGCTAGTTGCTCGTCGTGAGTAACGATTATGAATGTTTGGTTGAGTTTGTCTCGTAGTTCGAAAAAAAGATTGTGAAGTTCTATTTTGTTTTCGGTGTCGAGGCTTCCTGAGGGTTCGTCGGCAAACACCACTAGTGGGTCGTTGATGAGTGCGCGGGCTACAGCCACTCGCTGTTTTTCGCCTCCCGACATTTCGGCGGGTTTGTGCTCCATTCGTTCTGAAAGTCTCATCATGTTGAGAAGTTCTTTAGCTCTTTTTTCTGCTTCTGCTTTGCGCTTGTTGCCTATCAGAGCTGGAATCATCACATTTTCGAGTGCCGTAAATTCGGGAAGTAGTTGATGGAATTGAAAAACGAATCCTATGTTTTTGTTACGAAAGTCGGCAAGTTTCTTTTCTCCAAATTTGCTTAGGTCGTTGTTGTTGATAAATACTTTGCCCGAATCGGCTTTGTCAAGAGTTCCCATAATCATGAGTAGGGTGGTTTTGCCGGCTCCACTGGGTCCCACAATCGAGACCACTTCTCCCTGTTTCACTTCAAGGTTGATGCCATTGAGTACCTCGAGCGACCCAAAACTCTTGCGTATATCTTCTATTCTTATCATTAGTATATATTAATTGATGTTGCGAAGATACAAAAAAATACTACTTCCATCATATCTCATCCAAACACTTTAGCTCAAATACATAAACAGGTTACCGAATTTCTTTGGTTTATCTTTTAGTGTGGAAAGGTTGTAAATAGAGCATTTTTTAATATGTTAATTCCCTTAGCCTATTAAGGCTTGTTTTTCACATTTGAAAACATTTTCGCAAAAATGTAAAGTTAAGTAACGCTAAAAATTGTCGAAAGTCGAGTTAAATTTTGTTTATCCTGTTGAGTGGTAGTCTATTACGAAAAGTTCGTAGTTTTTTTCAAAAATGATATGGACTTAAAAGATTTTCCAACGATACCATATCAGAAAATATGGTATCAAAAGTACTTCTTTTTTTAAGATGTCAACTTTGCATCAAGTGTGATTTAACATTATTTGTGTGTAATTTGAGCGAAAAAGAGAGTGTATTGTTAATGGATTTAACTCGTTAACGCTATTTTAACATTTTCGGAGTGTGTTCTTAAGCCATATTGAGGCATAATATCAAGAAATGATTTCCGATTGACACCATATGCATCAATAAGGGCATTAAGAAATCTCAAATAACTAATTGACGTTAAAATATATGATGGGTTTGGAATGTTGTTCACACCTTTTTTCGTGAAACTATGTTAAGCGGGGGTGCTTTTATGCCCAAAACTGGGTGTGGTTGTGTTGATAGAATCTCATTTTGATACCTTACCAAGAAATAGGGTATCAAAAGGATTTCACTTTGATATGCTACCAACAAATAGGGTGTCAAAAGATTTCCTTTTTACTCCATATTATTCGGTTTTCCCTAATTGTTTTAACAATTGACGTGGCATATTATAATGATATCGCAGATTTGCGGTTGTGATTTTTGTTTTTTATTTCCCAATAAAGTTCGCAAATGCTAAGATTTGTTTGTATTTTTGACAAGCGAATTAATACTAAATACTTTAAAATCAAATAAAAAATTACTTATGAAGCTAAGTGGAAAAACTCGTACTGAGCATGATTTGCTAGGTGAAATGGAAATACCTGTAGAGTACTATCATGGCGTTCAAACAGTTAGGGCTGTAGAGAATTTTAATATCAGCCGTTCAAGATTGTATCATTATCCTCAATTTGTAAATGGATTGGCAGATGTGAAAGCCGCTGCTGCAATGGCTAATCATCATCTGGGATTGATGGATGAGAAGGTGAAGGATGCAATTGTGCAGGCTTGCAATGAAATTAAGGATGGGGCATATCACGAGTATTTCGTGGTTGATATGATTCAGGGTGGTGCTGGAACTTCTACCAACATGAATGCTAATGAGGTGATTGCTAATCGTGCTCTTGAGATTTTGGGATTCGAAAAGGGGGATTACAAACATTGTCATCCAAACAATCATGTGAATTTGTCGCAATCTACAAATGATGCTTATCCTACGGCTTTGAAGATTGCTATTTATCGTAGCATTGGATCTTTGACAGAGGCTGTGAGGGAGCTCATGGAGGCTTTTAGAGCTAAGGGTGTTGAGTTTAAAGATATTATAAAAATGGGTCGCACTCAACTTCAAGATGCTGTGCCTATGACACTTGGGCAGGAGTTTGAAGCTTTTGCGGTGACATTAGAGGAGGAAATAGAGCGACTGAGCCAAAATAAGGAGTTGCTTTGTCAAACTAATATGGGGGCTACTGCTATTGGTACGGGAATTAACTCTGATCCTGACTATGCGGGCTTGTGCACAAACTATCTGGCTGAGGTGTCGGGTGTGCCTGTTGAGCTAGCTCCTAATCTTGTGCAATCTACTTCCGACACGGGAGTGTTTGTGATGAACTCGGCTGTGATTAAGCGCTTGGCAGTGAAGCTTTCAAAAATTAGCAACGACTTGAGATTGCTTTCATCTGGTCCGCGCACGGGGCTCAACGAAATTAATTTACCTCCAATGCAGCCAGGCTCGTCTATTATGCCGGGTAAGGTTAATCCTGTGATTCCTGAGGTGGTTAATCAAATTGCTTATAGGGTGATTGGCAGCGACCTCACTGTGACTATGGCTTCTGAGGCGGGACAGCTTCAACTGAATGTGATGGAGCCAATTATGGCTTTTTCGATTTTGGAGAATATTGAAATTTTGATTCAAGGAATTAATACTCTACGAACAAAGTGTGTGGTGGGCATTACTGCCAATCGCGATCATTGTCATGATATGGTGATGAATAGCATTGGTTTGGTTACGGCTCTCAATCCTTATATTGGTTATGAGGCTTCTACCAAGCTTGCTGCTGAGGCGCTAAGCACGGGCAGGGGTGTGTATGACTTGGTGCTCGAAAGTGGCTTGATGGATAAGGCTGAGCTTGACGATGTGCTGAAACCTGAAAATATGGTGCAGCCCAGAAAAATGGGGAAATAGACGCTCGTCGTTTAATATATAAATATAAAGCATCTTCGTTTGGTTTGATAACGTAGGTGCTTTATTTGAACTATTTAATTTTACTAATCTAAATATTATAAGATGAAAAAGAGTTTTATTATTGCTTTAAGCTCTATTGTTGCTATGAATTTGATGGCTCAAAAATTTGATGGGGTATATCCCGAGACTAGAAAGTCGGATCATGTGGATATTTATTTTGATAATAAGGTGAATGATCCTTACAGATGGCTTGAGGATGACTTGTCGGAAGAGACCAAAGATTGGGTGAAGGCTCAAAATGTGGTTACGTATGACTTCTTGAGCAAAATTCCCTTTAGGGATAAGCTGAACAAGCAACTTGCCGAATTGTGGAATTATGAAAAGATTTCGGCTCCGTTTAAGGAGGGTCGATTTGACTACTTTTATAAAAATGATGGTTTGCAGCATCAGTCTGTGTTGTATCGTACCGATGAGAATGGCGTGGAAGAGGTGTTTATCGATCCAAACAAATTTTCGGAAGATGGAACTACCTCTTTGGCTGGAATTAGCTTTAGTAAGGATGGATCGCTCTGTGCTTATCAAATATCGGAGGGTGGATCGGATTGGAGAAAGGTGATTATATTGGATGCCGAATCGAAGACACAAATTGGGGATACTCTGATTGATGTGAAATTTAGTGGTATTTCGTGGAAAAATAATGATGGCTTCTATTATTCGAGCTATGATAAACCCGAGGGGAGTGAGCTTTCGCAAATGACGGACAAGCACAAACTATATTTTCATAAACTAGGAACGCCACAAAACGATGATGTGTTGGTGTTTGGTGGTGATGCCACACCACGAAGATATATTAGTGGATATGTTACGGACAATCAGAAGTATTTGATTATTTCTACGTCGGTATCAACTACTGGAAATGAGCTTTATATGAAGGATTTGAGCGAAGATGATTCGCCAATTGTTACGATTCTTGATAATTTTGAGACTACAACATATGTGGTTGATAATATTGATGAGATGCTTTATTTGCACACAAATCTTGATGCCGAAAACAATAGATTGGTGAAGGTGTCTGTTGCCAACCCAACTCCTGAGAATTGGGTGGATGTGATTCCTCAAACTGAGAATGTGTTGAATATTACTACAGGTGGTGGCTTTTTGTTTGCCCACTATATGAAGGATGCGCTTGATGTGGTGTCGCAATATAGCTATGATGGCAAACTGGTTAGAGATATAAAATTGCCAGGACAGGGCTCGGCAGGTGGATTCTCGGGAAAGAGGGAGGAGGGGACTCTTTACTACTCTTTTAGCAATTATGTGACTCCGGGCACAATCTATAGTTTTGATGTTGAGTCGGGCAAATCGGATGTGTATATGAAGCCAGCAATTAACTTCAATCCTGATGAATATGAATCGAAGCAGGTGTTTTATACCTCGTTTGATGGCACTACAATTCCGATGATGATTTCTTATAAGAAGGGTATTAAACTTGATGGTAATAATCCTACAATACTGTATGGATATGGTGGTTTCAACTCAAGCTTGACGCCTTCGTTTAGTGTTGCAAATGCGGTGTGGATGGCAAATGGTGGCGTATATGCAGTGCCCAACCTAAGGGGTGGTGGCGAGTATGGCAAAGCGTGGCACGATGGTGGCAGGCAGTTTAATAAGCTTAATGTATTTAAGGATTTTATTGCTGCTGCTCAATATCTGAAGGCTTATAATTACACTTCGTCCGATTATTTGGCTCTGTCGGGTGGTTCAAATGGTGGACTGCTTGTGGGTGCTACAATGACTATGGAGCCCGAATTGGCTAAGGTGGCATTTCCAGCAGTTGGGGTGTTGGATATGTTGAGGTATCACACATTTACGGCGGGCGCTGGATGGGCATATGACTATGGCACGGCGGAGGATAGCCCCGAAATGTTTGAGTATATAAAAAGCTACTCGCCTGTGCACAATGTGAAGGAGGGTGTGTGCTATCCGGCAACGATGGTTACAACTGGCGATCATGACGATCGTGTGGTGCCTGCGCATAGCTATAAATTTGCTGCCGAGCTTCAGGATAAGCAAGGTTGTGGAAATCCTACATTGATACGCATTGATACAAATGCTGGGCATGGTGCCGGAAAATCTACTGAGGCTTATATAAATGAGGCTTCGGATAAGTTTGCCTTTGCTTTTTATGTGATGGGAATAGACCTGTAGTTGTAGGAATGCTGTGTGGGTTGGTTTTTAACACACGCAAAGATTTGTTATCTTTGCAATAATCATTAATAAAACAATAAAAACGAATTTAAATATGGCAGGACATAGTAAATGGTCTAATATAAAAGCAAGAAAAGGGGCTCAGGATAAGAAGAGGGCTAAGATTTTTGCACGTATTCTTAAAGAGATTACAGTGGCGGTGAAGGAGAATGGGTTGGATGGTAATCCTGAAACAAACCCAGCTCTTCGCAATGCTGTGCAGAACGCTCGTGGTGCAAATATGCCTAAGGATAATATTGATAGGGCTATAAAGCGTGCATCGGGTGCTGACTCAAAAAACTACGAGTTTATGAGTTTTGAGGGCTATGGTCCTAATGGCATTGCTGTGTTTGTAGAGTGTATGACGGACAACTCGAACCGAACTGTATCTATCGTGAGGTCTATATTTAATAAATATGGTGGTAGCCTTGGCACAAATGGTTCGCTTGAGTTTATATTTAATAGGTTTGGGGTGTTCACTATTCGAAAGGAGAATCTGGAGATGGATTGGGAGGAACTTCAGCTTGAATTGATTGAGTTTGGTGCTGAGTCGTTTGAAGAAGAGGATGAGGTGTATCTAATCTATTCTGCATTTGCTGATTTTGGTAGGGTTGCCGAGAAGCTTAGAGAGCTTGGCGTGGCAACTCAAAGTGCCGAATTGGAGCGCATTCCAAATCACACCGAGGAGCTGCCTGTGGAGCAAGCATTGACTATCATGAAAATGATTGATGCTTTTGAAGATGAGGATGATGTGCAGAGTGTTTTCCACAACTTGGAGCTTACAGACGAGCTGAGTGCTGCTTTAGAATAATGGAGGTTACTTGTTAGTGCGTATATATTCCACACAAATCATAAAATGGGACTTAAAAAGTTTAATCTTTCTGAGTTTATTTATATATTTGTGAATACTAATAGATTATATTATTTTAAAATTCAAAACTATGGCTAACTACAAAATTGAAGAAATTGAAGGAATTGGTCCTGTGATGGGTGAAAAACTTAGAGAAGTGGGTATAAACAATACTGACAAGCTTCTTGAGAACACTATGTCACCAAAACAGCGTAAGGATCTTGCTGAATCAACAGGTATTTCACCAAAATTGATTTTAAGATTTGCTAATATGGCGGATCTGTTTAGACTTACTGGAGTGGGACAGGAGTATGCCGAGCTGCTTGAGGCTGCTGGTGTGGATACTGTGCCAGAACTAGCGCAACGCAATGCTGCTAACCTGACTGCAAAGATGGAGGAGATTAATGAGGAGAAAAACCTTGTTAGAAGAACTCCCTCTCTTACTTCGGTTGAGAAATGGGTGGAAGAGGCTAAGACTTTGCCAAGAGCATTGACTTACTAATATTCTTTACATTTATCAAAACCCATTCATGCTATTGTAGATAGTGTGAATGGGTTTTTTATGTATTTGTGTTTATCGTAATGCAGATTACCGTAATGGACATTGCGATAATCTTACATCTCTTTTAGTGAAAATCCTTTGTATTGGAAAGAGTAGTTCTTTAGCTTGCTTTTTAGCTTTGCTGCTTTCTCTTCAAGTGTCTCGAATGATATTTTGTCATAGTTGCGTTTAACTTCGGCAATTAATACTTCTTGTTCAAGATCGTTTATAGCAACAATGTCAATTTCATTTTGATTGTTTCGTTCCCAATAATTTCCAATAGTATTATACTTTTTTTCAAGCTTAATCTTTTCGGTGAAATACTTCTCCAATATTAGACCGCTATACATGTTGTAATCTCTCATTACAATTTGTTTTAGATAATCTAGATTGGAGGCTTCTACAGCACTACGATATTTGTAAATAAAACGAAACCAGAAGTTGAGAAAGTTGTCTTCAATAATATATTTTACTGTTCTACTATTGGGTTTGGATAATATGGGACGTACTTTTCTAATTAGCCCAAACTCTGTTTCGAGTCTGTCTAAAAAACCTCCAGTTTGCATTTCCATGATTGATTCAATTTCCACTCTGGAGGTTTTGCCAGAAGCAATTAGTGACAAAATTGAAAAATAATTGCCATAGTCTTTTCCAAACTCCTCAATTAGTATGTTTTTTCCTTCTGAAAGAAAAAGAGAGTTTTCATCAAAAACGGCATCAATAATTGAATTGAGTGAAAATGCATTAGCCATAACTAATAGTTCAATATACTTGGCTACACCTCCCGTAATCATATAAAAGGCTAGTAAATCTTCATTTGTGTAGGTGGGGTGGAAATCCGAAACTATCTCTTTAATAGTATCTATATCAAACGCTTTGAGATGTATTCTATTGGTTGCTCTACCAAATAATGGCTCTTTGGCTCCTTCAAATATTCTTTTCATCATAGAGTAGATGGAGCCGCTCATTATAAGATTTATTTTGCTTTCTTCTTTGTTGCTGTCCCATATGTTTTGCATATCGGAAAAGATGGAGGGGTTGATGTTGTCAAATTCCTGAAATTCATCTATTATTAGAGTGAAATGCTCTGTTTTGGATAGTTCCATTAGATATCCAAATAGCTGCTTAAAGGTTTTAAATTCACCATAAATAGAGATGTTTAGGCTTTGCTTTATTTCCTCAACAAACTCTTCACAGAGTAGTGCTTCATTTTTTTTTGCTACAAAAAGATAAATATATTTACTGTTTTTGTAGGCTTCAAGCAATAATCTGGTTTTACCAATTCTTCTACGACCAACCATAAAGGTCATTTGGGATGCACGCTGGGCTTGCTCCTCTATTTTTGAGAGTAATGAAACTTCTTTTTGTCTGTCGTAAAACTTCATAGTGATTGTTTTTTATTTATCGTAATGCAGATTACCGTAATGGCCATTGCGATAGCGAAGGTATATAAAGATATTGGTATTATAAAATAAAAAAAGGAAAACCTTTCGATTTTCCTTGCTAGTTGCGGAGACAGGACTTGAACCTGCGACCTTTGGGTTATGAGCCCAACGAGCTACCAACTGCTCCACTCCGCGATATGTT
>CAYFSV010000069.1:0-11941 GCA_964345815.1 uncultured Proteiniphilum sp.
TAAATTACTTATTATAAGACCAAAAAAGTCTACGCATGAATTACTATAAAATGTAGTTTTACTTCATACTTTAATTAAAGGATAAGCTCCCTGAAACATTTCACTATACACAGTCTGGATATCAAAAAGGGACACATTACAGTGTAATGCATCCCGATCTCAGAATTGTATATCTTAAGTAGCTATTGAAGCTTGATTCTGTTTGTCTAGAAAGAGCTATATATAATTTCTAATCTCAACTTATCAGGGCTCTTATTAATCATTGTAGCAGAAGGTTTCATTTGGTTATATACAGCCGTAGGAATTGATGTTCCTGGTGAATATATTGATCCTCCAGTGGTTGTATAGCTAATATCTACAGGTATCAATTGGAAAGCCTGATCTAATGGTATGCTGCTATCTTTTTGATGCTGCTGATTATAGTGATTGAGTAGCGTTGATATATTACCAAAACTATATCTCTGAGTGCTTGTATCATACGAAGCAGAGAAAGTTGTTATATTGTTAGGTAGTTTCCCTTTTTCAAAAAATGATGATATCGAGTCCCTGTGGATAAGTAATAAGTTTTCAGGTGGACTAAGTTTGATTCTTTCATCTTTTCCTGATGAAGGGATTGCATGCACAATAAACCTTGCAAGATTAAGTGCACTTTTCTCCATTTGAGTACTAATCTGAGAAATGGGAATAACAATCTCTGTATTTACACCTGCGGGACTTTTCACATATGTTCCCTCATCGTTAGGTTGTAATAGCTCATCATTTTTGTTGCTCACGTGATTAATCTGAGTAACCTCAGGTGTAATATTTAACTTCCACTCCTTGGTTCTGATTGTATCTGTCTTTTGCGATGAACCACCTTTGTCAAGATAATTATAGAAAACCCTGAGTGATGTTAGGTTCACATTTAAAATTGTACTACTTCCAAAGTTTGTTGTTACATACAATCCTGGGAAGAGTGACCTAAAAGTCTCTGTGTTTTGAAGTGCACCATGATTTGGTTTTTTGTACTCTTCAAGAAACTTCTCACCAATTTCAATAGGAAGGGTCGTATTAATTTCATAGATCTTAATCTCCTCCACACTGGTTCCTGAATAGTATGTTTCGGTTCTGTACGTATTGTTTTTTCCTGTAAATGTTTTTGTTCCTAAGGTTTGGGTCATATCTGCATACTCTTCGGGATTGAAGTTAGTATATCTCTTACCCTTTGGGAGCTCTTTATTTACTCTATAAACAGCCAATTGCATAGGAGCAAGAGAGTCACCAAGCATAGAGGTGTAGGACACTGTCAGTTTAACCGAGTCAATCTCTGCACCTTCTATAAACTCCATCGTTTCAGGATAATAAAACTCGCCAATATAATCTGATCTTACTGTACCATAAACCGGGTCTTTGTATTCACCAAGTATGGGGTATTTCGTTTTTGAGTAAACCGAATCAACCTTTACAGTTTTTGATGATAAGTATAATGTATCTGTTCCAACATGCACCCTATCGTTCTCGGGTTGAACCGAGAATCCAACTTTGTCAAGAGTATCATTACAAGATATTAATAGCACTAAAGTAGCCACAAAAAGTAGCTCAAATAGGTTTCGTAGTTTCATTTGATTTATATAATATAAGACTACAAATATCTAAAAAAATATGATACAAAAAAAGCCCTCTTCGGGCTTTCTTTCTTATTTTATAGATAATTGTATTAGACAATTAATATCTAATCAACTGTATAGAATATCTTAATACTATTTTAGGCATCTATTGAGTTATAAAACTCTTCAACCTTATCAACCTTTTGCTCAAACTCTTCTGTGAATTCTAAGCTAGGGATATTCTTGTCAGCAACATACTTTGCAATCTCGGGATTTATTTTCTCACTTCCAAAAATAACGCCGTCAGAGTAGTCAATCGCTAGTTTGTTTAGTTCAACGTAGTCAATTTCTCCTCTCTTAGTAACGTTATCTATTTCAGCATCACCGATTGTGTCAAAACGCAGTTTCTCGGCAAAACCATTGCTGAATGATTTATCAAAGTTTTCATCATAAACTGAATATACAACTTTTGCATTCTTCAAGCATGGGTCATCTTTATATCCCTTTTTGATATATAGAGGCGCTAATGCTGAAAACCATCCATGACAATGAATAATATCAGGCACCCAACGCAGTTTTTTTATAGTTTCCATAACGCCACGAATAAAGAAAATAGCTCTCTCATCGTTATCGTCATACTCCACACCCTCTTTGTCAACTAAGACCTCGCGACCTTCAAAAAAGTCTTCATTGTCTATAAAGTATACTTGCATTCTTGCTGACTGGATAGATGCTACTTTAATAACTAGCGAATGGTCTGTGTCATCGATAATTAGATTCATTCCTGAGAGCCTGATTACCTCATGAAGTTGGTTGCGTCTCTCATTGATATTGCCATACTTGGGCATGAATGTGCGGATTTCATGTCCTTTTTCTTGAATTGCTTGTGGTAAATGTCTTGAAATATTGGAAATCTCAGTTTCCGGTAGATAAGGAAGTATTTCCTGAGTAATGTACAGAATTTTTTTTGGATTCATTTTTCTTTTAAACTTTGTTTATTACAAAGATAATAAAAAAAAATGTGATATTTGCAAGTTTTTCGTCGGTATTCTCTTGTTTTCAGATTATTAGCTATAAATATGATAAAATGGAGCACTAAATTATAGTCAAAATCTAGTTTTTGTTTTTTTATATCGTAAAAATTCTCTTGCTTTGCACTCGCAATTTTTTGAGCTTGGAACAAAAGTGTCCCAAATCTTTAAGAGTTTTCAAAGTGTATTCCAATAAGCATATTACAAAAATCAGTCTGCCTATTCTCTTCAGCCTTCTTGCGCAGAATATTATTCAGGTTATCGACACCGCTTTCTTAGGCAGAGTGGGTGAGGTAGAGCTTGGTGCATCTGCCTTGGCTGGAATTGTTTATATTGCAATCTATACCATAGGTTTTGGATTTAGCATGGGATCGCAAATATTGATTGGACGCCGCAATGGCGAGCGAAACTACAATCAGATAGGTGAGATTGTAATACAAGGAATACTCTTTCTGTTGATTCCCGCAGTACTCCTAATATTTGCCTTTAAGATGGGGGGCACCAATTTGCTTCTTGGTATCTTCAAGTCCGACAGCATTAGCGCTGCCGTAGCCGACTATCTAGATTGGCGTGTCTTTGGATTTATATTTGCTTTCACCAATAGCTCATTTCGCGCATTCTATATTGGCGTTGCTCGCACAAAAGTGCTAATGACAGCCTCCATAGTTATGGCAATAGTAAACGTAATACTAGACTATGCCCTTATCTTTGGACACCTTGGCTTTCCCGAAATGGGAATCTCAGGGGCAGCCCTTGCCTCAGTAATTGCCGAAGCCAGCGCCACCATTTTCTTTATATTCTATACACGTTTTAAGGTTGACCTACGCAAATATGGATTCAATAAAATTAGTTTCAATTGGAGTGTCATCAAACGTGTGCTAAATATCTCAATCTACATGATGGCGCAATATATGCTATCCATCGTCACCTGGATGATGTTTTTTGTGTTTATTGAAAACTATATGGGCGAGCGTTCACTAGCCGTTACCAACATAATCAGAAGTTTATACACAATCATAACCCTTCCAACTAATGCATTGGCATCAACAGCCAACACATTGGTTAGCAACACCATCGGTGCCAACAATAAAGACAAAGTATTAGGGCTCATCAAGCGAATCTCAATAATGAGTCTTGGCTCCATGATGATTCTAATAATTATAATGGCAGTATTTCCACAACTATTCTTGAGAATATACACATCCGATATACTTCTAATAAACGACACCATACCCCCATTTTACGTGCTTTTATCTAGCCTTCCAGTCTATGCTGTGGCAAGCATCACTTTCAATGGGCTTTCGGGCACCGGAAACACCCGCACCGCTCTAGTTTTCGATCTCATAGCCATAGTAAGCTACTTCCTCTATTCATGGTTGATAATAGCCCACCTTCAGCTATCAATAAATTGGGCGTGGACCACCGAGTTTGTCTATTGGGGTATTCTACTAATCACCTCAATTGCATATCTAAGAAGCAAAAAGTGGATGCATAAAGAGATATAAGAGCTGCCTCTAAATTTATATATTCGAATATTTCAATTAGTAAGATCAAAGCTATTTTCTTATCTTTACGCCTCAATTTACGATAAGATGAAAAATAGAATTATCCTACTATTCTTAATTTTGTATTCAGCTACCACCTATTCGCAAAACTATAAATGGGGGCTCGACCTCGATTACTTTTTTGACAATACCGAATATGATAAATCATTTTACATTGAAGGATGCACGATGCATGGCGTTTGGCTCAGCCCACAAGGAGGAATAAGTTGGGACAAATATCACTCAATCAATGCAGGAGTAAACCTATTTCTAATTCCAGGTAACAAAAAAACACTCGAAAAGGTAGATCTCACAATCTATTATAAATATCAGCGTGGCAAATCAACCTTTATGGCTGGAGCATTTCCACGAAAGGATGTTTTAGACAATTATGACACATCATTCTTTCGGGATTCAATCAATAACTATATCCCCAATATGCAAGGAGTGTTCTGGCAGATAGGTGGCGACAAAAACTTTATAAATGCATGGCTAGATTGGACAGGCACCCCATCAAAAAAGATAAATGAATCATTTTTTGCAGGCTCATCAGGTCGAATATCATCGGGTGTCTTGTTTGCCGAATATCAATCTTATATGTATCATCGTGCCAACACCAAGCCAGCTACCGACAACGAAGGCGTAAGCGAAAACCTACAACTCCAAGCAATGGCAGGAGCACAATTTGAAACGCCACGTGGCTTCAAAGCACTTGCTTCTGCCGGAACCCTAATTGGATACGAACGAGACAGACGTTTTGGCGACAATCTTTATAAGCCCGCTGGATTTGTGGCGCGTCTTCAAGCAGAATATTGGGGCTTTGGCACCAAAAACAGCCTATACATTGGCGACGAGAGAATGATAATGTATAACGACTTTGGCAGTAATCTTTATTTCGGAAATCAGTTTCTCAGAGGAAACAGATATCTTAAAAGTGAATGGTATATAAAGCTAATTGAAGGGAGCTCGGTAAACATACAGTTCAACAACAACCTCCACCTTAGCGAGGGCAAAGTCTTTTTTCAGCAAATGCTAACGGTTAGTGCCACCATAGGCAACATCAAACCCAAGCATCGCAAAGACACTAACTATCCGTGGAAACAGATTTTTAAATAGACACAACAAACGAAAATAGTAAAAAATAGAAATGAGCAATGATATAAAAAAAGAGATACAGCAGTTGAGAAGCCTATTGCATGAGCACAACTACAACTACTACGTAAACAATACACCTACAATAAGCGATTTCGAGTTCGATAAGCTTCTAGCCCATCTTGTGGAATTAGAAGCAAAGCACCCCGAGTTTCACGACCCCAACTCACCATCAATGCGAGTGGGCAGCGACATCAACAAAAACTTCACCCAGGTTCAGCACCGCTACTCGATGCTTTCGCTTCAAAATAGTTATTCGCAAGGCGATGTCAATGACTTCTACAATCGCGTCAAACGAGGATTGAACGAGGACTTCAGTCTTGTATGCGAACTAAAATATGACGGCACCTCCATTTCGCTAATATACGAAAATGGGCAACTGACCCAAGCCATCACCCGTGGCGACGGCAAACAGGGCGACGACGTAACCGCTAATGTGCGAACCATTCGCAACATACCCCTAGTTCTCAAAGGCGACAACATACCCAGTTATGTTGAGTTAAGAGGCGAGATACTAATGTCGTGGGAAGTGTTTGACTCGCTAAATAAAGAGCGTGAAATTCAAGAAGAGCCCCTCTTTGCAAACCCACGTAATGCCGCATCGGGAACATTAAAACTTCAAGACCCAAAAATTGTAGCCACACGTCGCCTGCAGTCCTATATATATTATGTGTTGGGCGAAGAGCTCCCCACTGATAGTCACTACGACAATATGAAACTTGCCGCAAGTTGGGGTTTCAACGTGTCCAACACAATGAAAAGATGCCACACACTCGATGAAGTAACCGATTTTCTCAATTATTGGAACGAAGAGCGCAGAAACCTACCCGTAGCCACCGATGGAGTCGTAGTTAAGGTAGATTCGTTATCTCAGCAGCGCAATTTAGGTGCCACATCCAAATTCCCACGCTGGGCAATAGCCTACAAGTTTGACGCCGAGCAAGCTATCACACGCCTCGACTCCGTTTCATATCAAGTGGGACGCACCGGCGCCGTAACCCCCGTAGCCAATCTCGAACCCGTGCAACTATCAGGCACCGTGGTTAGGCGTGCATCACTATATAATGAAGATGCAATTAACGCCCTCGATCTTCACATTGGCGACATGGTGTATGTGGAAAAGGGAGGAGAGATAATCCCCAAAATCACCGCTGTTGACAAAGAGGCACGCTTCATGATAGGTGATAAAATAACATTTGCAAAACGATGTCCCGATTGCGGCACACTACTAATCAGATACGAAGATGAAGCGGCACACTACTGCCCCAATCAAACGGGATGCCCACCACAAATCAAAGGACGCATCGAGCACTTCGTAACACGCAAAGCAATGGATATCAACATAGGTCCCGAAAGCATTTCGCTACTCTACGACAAAGAGCTGATACACGATGCAGCCGATTTATATTTTCTAAAGTTTGATGATTTGGCAAACCTCGACCGTTGGGGAGTAACCAGTGCCAACAACCTATTGCGCAGCATCGAAAAGTCGAAGGAGATACCTTATGAAAGAGTACTTTTTGCCCTAGGCATACGCTTTGTGGGCGAAACTGTTGCCCAAAAGTTAGCCGCAGCCTTCACCGATATCGACAAGCTAGCCGCCGCCACAATGGAGCAACTCATCTCAGTTGACGAAATAGGCACACGAATAGCACAAAGCGTAATCGATTATTTCAGCAACCCCGACAATATATTATTTGTAGATAAATTAAAACAATCAGGACTCGCATTCTCACTAAGTGAAGAGGCATTAGCATCGCGAACCGATAAACTGGAAGGATTAACAATAGTGATAAGTGGGAAATTTGACTTCCACTCGCGCGACGAATACAAAGCAATGATATCGCAACATGGAGGCAAAAACACAGGCTCAATCTCTAAAAACACCAACTACATCCTTGCCGGTGCCAATATGGGACCAGCAAAGCTAGAGAAAGCCCAAAAGCTAGGAATTAAGATTATTGACGAAAACGAGTTCCTTACAATGATATCCGAGACTTAATAATCTCCACAATATCCATCCATGGCAGTAGCTTGCCGTCGCCAATGTCGCCACAAGCAAGTTCGCCACTGCCCGTGCCATACACATCATATCCAAATCTCTTAAGCTTCGCAATATTATCTTGCACGATAACGTTGCGGAGCATATTTGTATTCATCGCCGGAAAAATAAGCGTGGGACATGTCACCGCCATTGCAATTGTTGATAGCATATCATCAGCAATGCCATTAGCCACCTTGCCAATTATGTTGGCACTAGCAGGCGCAATCACAAACAAGTCGGCACTCTTTGCCAACTCAATATGCTCCACCTTTTCGTGTCCATCGGCACTAAACATCTCTGTCACCACCGGATTTGTCGACATGGTTTCAAACGACAGCGGACCCACAAATTGCTGTGCCGCTTTTGTCATCACCACCGTCACGTTGTAGCCATCCTTCTTCAGTTGATTCACAATTTCCAGAGTTTTGTAGCAAGCAATGCTACCAGTAACCCCAACAAGAATATTTTTCATATTATAAATAGGTTTTTAGTTCATTATCCTCAAGCATATTCTCCACGATGGTTTCGGCAATCAAGCTCTTGCCTTTTGCACGAGCCACAATCTCATTGTATTTAATCAACAAACCCTTGTGGTTGTCGCCCTCAATACTGCCCAATTCATTTGCAAACACAAAGTCGCAATCATTAGTTGCCGTCAGCCTATTTGCCACATCCACCAAGGTATCCTCATCCACGTTTCTCAACAGTTTGAAGCCAACAAGCACCGTGTCGCTATTGTTTTTCTTGATCAGCGAAATCACCTTGCGTGTAGTTTTCAACCCCAACAACATAGGCTCTTTCGACGAAATCTTTGCCCCTTCGGCATATCTGTTCGTTGGTCTCTCCAAAAGCTTTCTGATGTCCGCACTATTCACATTACTGCTGTTTTTTACAAAATATTCCGTCAACTCCTCCGCCAACTTATCAATACTCACAGCATACGAAAATGTGAAATCCGAAATAGCCATCGAATGAATAAAATGAGTGATTCGCTTCCTTTTAGTAAGCCTATCCACAGCCACATACACACTTTCGGCATCAGTAACATTCACAAACTCAACGTGCTCAGCCTCCACCTCACCCAGATTGCCCCTAAAGGCAGTGGGTGTCAAAATATAATAAACACGAAAATTGGAGTTGCTCCTAGATAAAAAGTGTTTCAGCACAGCCTCAAGGCAATTCCAGCCAAGCGAACCAGTGCTCACATTGGTCAGTTTCCTCACCCCGTCCACATCTTCCGATGTTCCCCCAGCTGTAATTGCGATGTTGTATATTCCCGAAGCCATTCCTATCTAGATTTGCTGACTTATTTTATTCTCCTTATCCAATATAAACACAAGCGGCTTGTGCTCTTGCGCTTCTTCGGGCGACATCTGCGCATAAGCCATAATTATAATCTCGTCGCCAGGCTGCACCAATCTCGCAGCAGCCCCATTCAAGCAAATGGTGCCACTATCAGACTCGCCCTCAATAATATAAGTTTCAAAACGTGCACCATTATTGATATTCACCACATGCACTTTTTCCCACACTAGCAGGTTCCCCTTCTCAAGAAGCGATTTATCTATAGTGATACTGCCAGTATAGTTCAGGTTAGCTTCGGTCACGGTAGCCCTATGAAACTTAGTTTTTAACATTGATAACTGCATAAAATAATCTATTTTCTTTCTAAAATAATATTGTCTATTAATCTTGTTTTGCCAAATCTCACAGCCACAGCCGCAAGTGCTTTGTTCTCTATATTGTTGATAACCTCAAGCGAAGGATAGTCATACACGCTCACATAATCAATATCAGCCAGCGGCATTTCGTTAATCTTGTTAGAGATGATTTCTGTCAACTGCTCAGTGCTAGTTTCACCATCCTCAAAAGCTATGCGAGCCACATTCAATGCTTTGCTCAAAATCACAGCCTGCTTGCGCTCTTCGGGCAGCAGATAAGTATTGCGCGAGCTCATTGCCAAACCATCACTCTCTCTAACAATTGGGCACACAATCAATTCGATATCCATGTGCAAATCGCGCACCATTTTAATCAACACCGCAGCCTGCTGCGCATCTTTTTGCCCAAAGTAGGCTTTGTGGGCACCCACAATGTTAAATAGCATTGCCACCACCGTGGTCACGCCCCTAAAATGTGAGGGCCTCGAAGCACCACAAAGCACCTTAGTGATGTCACCCTCCACCTCCACAAATGTGGAACTAGCAGTGGGATACATCTCCTCAACTGATGGATAAAAAATGATGTCGGCACCAGCGCCCATTGCCAACTCCTCGTCGCGAGCAATATCGCGAGGATAAGAATCGAAATCCTCATTTGGCGCAAATTGTGTAGGATTCACAAAATCGCTCACCACCACCACATCATTGTCAGCCTTAGCCTGGCGAATGAGCGAAAGATGTCCCTCGTGCAAAAAACCCATTGTAGGCACAAAGCCCACCGTTTTGCCCTCGCTTTTAAATCCCTTCACAAGCGAGCGCAACTCCTTTATAGTCTCTATAATCATCTCTTAGTATAATTTGTCAAGAACATCCGAATCTATCGAAAAAGTGTGCTTATCTGTTGGGAAATCGCCACTTGCCACCTCTTCAATATATGATTTTAGCGCAGCATTGATATCCACATTAAGTTTAGCATACTGCTTCACAAATTTTGGAACAAAATCGCTAAACATGCCCAACATATCATTAATCACCAGCACCTGACCATCACAGTCTTTGCCAGCACCAATGCCAATTGTGGGCACACTCACCGCCTCGGTAACCAATTTTGCAAGCTTAGCCGGAATACCCTCCAAAGTGATAGCAAACACACCAGCCTTCTCAATAGCTTTGGCATCCTCAATAATTTGGCGCGCAGCAGCCTCATCTTTGCCCTGCACCTTAAATCCGCCAAAAGCATTAACCGACTGCGGAGTCAATCCAATATGTCCCATCACCGGAATTTGAGCATCCACAATAGCCTCAATCACATCGGCATATTTGGTTCCACCCTCAAGCTTCACAGCATGGGCGCCACCCTCTTTCACCAATCTGCCCGCATTGCGCACAGCATCCTCCACCGACACATGATACGACATGAAAGGCATATCCGACACAATCAGCGCACGCTTTGCACCACGCACCACCGCACGAGTGTGATAGATGATATCATCAATAGTTACGGGCAATGTCGAGTCTAATCCTTGGAAAACCATCCCCAGCGAGTCGCCAATCAATATGGCATCCACACCAGCCTCGTCCACCATCTTTGCCATCGAGTAGTCGTAGGCAGTGAGCATCGTTATTTTTTGATTATTGTTTTTAGCCTCTTGAAAAGACTTAACCGTAAATTTTTTGTTCATAACCTAAAATCCTTATTCTAATATATCTTTGAGTTTATAATCGTCAATCATCGCCATTGTTTCGCGTCCCAAGCTCATATACAGATCTAGTGCCTCGGGCATTAATTGGCTTATGGTTTCAATGTGCATCCTCACAGTGTCGGCATCGCCCCGCTTTATGGGACCCGTCAAAGCCTCCATCGGCAACCTCTCCCTAAGGTTCTCAATCACACTCTCCATTAGTGGCATAGTAGCCCGCTGCACATGCTCGTTGGGCAAACCCGCCTTTGCAAACATCCGCAGAGCCACATCAGCCAGCGTCACCACATAGTTCGACATCACACAAGCCGCCGCATGATACATAGCTTTTTTGTCCTTCTCAATCTCAAACGAGCTATTGCCACAAGCATTCAACAGTGTGCTTATTTTCAATTCATACTCCTCCACCGCAAACGACACTTTCGTCAAAGCCTGGGCAGCTGCGAGCGCCTCGCCAAAAGCCAACAAAGGATGCGCCGCCGCCACATTCAATCCTGCATCACTCAATGGGCGCAACACATCAGTGGTGTGCACACCACTGGCATGCACAAAAAGTTTCTTCCCAATGTTGCTGATATTCAGGGTGGCAATCTGTTTGGCTACTGCCTCAATTTGGTCGTCGGGCGTAGTTATCCACACAATCTCACTATTGTTGATAAGTTCCTCCAGATTAGTATATGATTCTGATTTAGTGATAGATGCCGCTTTCTTCGCACTAAGCTCGTTTTTGCTCAGATAACCCACTATTTCAAAGCCATAATCCTTCAAATGCATCCCCAAAGCAGTTGCAACCTTGCCTGCGCCTATAAATGAAATTGATTGTTTCAACTCTTTTTTATTTAATGTTGATGGGGCAAAGTTACGAAATATATTGGTATCACTAGTTATAAATCCTTTAGCTTAAATGGATTGTACGAAATGTTATCATCATACACATCTTCGCCCTCATGCTTCTTCACCCATTTCACAATGCGATTGGTGACAGGCAAAATAACAATTTCGTAGGCAGTTTTCATACCCGTTTGGGTGAGAATAAGAATACCCAAATCGGCATTAGGAATGATACCATAAAAAGCCAAGCTAAAAAAGATGATCGAGTCGGCACCCTCGCCCGCCAAAGTTGACACAATGGCACGCACCGAAAAATTGCGCCCCTTTTGCATAATCTTCATCTTACTCATCACCATAGCATTGAGAAACGAGCCCACCAAAAAAGCAATAAA
>CAYFSV010000070.1:0-11823 GCA_964345815.1 uncultured Proteiniphilum sp.
AAATTAAAAGACAGACATCCATGAAAGTTGTAGTAAGAGTGCTTTTATTAGCAGCGATAGCTTTGTTGGCATTCCTTAGCTGGAAGAGCATACAGGGTCCTATCGATTTTAACGCAGAAGTGAAAGTCCGTGATGTGGAAGTAATTCAAAGATTGGTTGATATAAGAACCGCTCAAGTAGCTTACAGAAGTCAACATGGAACTTACACTGACAGTTTTGACGAATTAATCAATTTTGTAAAGAGTGGTAAAGTTGCTTCTCCAGTAAAATCAGGAGATCTTACTGAGGCTCAATTAGAAGCTGGCATGACCGAGAAAAAGGCAATGGAGATTATTCGCAAAGGAAACGAAAAAGAGATCAAAGCAGCAGGTCTGTGGGATGATGAGAAAAACGCTCCTCAATTATCCAGAGACACTATTTTTTCTGCCGCATCTGAAACTTTGTTTCCAAATAGAAAAATCAACATTGACTCTTTATCGTTTGTTCCATACGGAAAAGGAGCTAAATTTGAAATGGCAGTGGATTCGCTTACTGCTGGCTCTGGATACACAGTACAAGTGTTTGAGGCTAAGACACATTTCAAAACATATTTAGGCGATCTCGACAAAAAGCTTTTAGCACAAAAGATTGAAGAGGTTGAAGGACGTCCAGGTGATAAGTACCCAGGCATGATGGTGGGTTCTTTAAAAGCAGCTAACAATAACGCAGGTAACTGGGAATAAACATTATGTTTCTACCTGATAGTATTGATTTAGCACAATCAGAAAAATATAGTCTATCCATTCGGCTTACGCCGAGTGGATTTTCTTTTTTAATATTCTCAGCCTCGGACAAGAATATTCATTACCATAATGAGACTGTATTTAATGAAAACTTGCCAATTAGTGAAAACATCAAGAAGATTTTTTTCGAATCAAATATCTTTAGACATCCATTTAGCAAGATAAAGGTATCAGTTGTTTCTGACAGATATACATTGCTCCCCAGTGAATTTTTTGATAAAAAAGATATAGCTGATATTTTTCGTTTTAATTTTCATGGTGGAATTGGTAAAGTTTTGGAGAACCATTTACCAACTGAAAATTTAAATGTTCTTTTTGATTTAGACGAAGACACATACTCTTTTTTATATCGTAATTTGTGGAACCCATTTTTCTCAAGTTTCATTTCAGATCTATTGCCATTCTGTACTAATTATGGGGAGAAAGAGAATAATAGATGCTTTGTTTTCTTTCATGACAATATGGCAACTATTATTTTTTATAGAGACAAATCACTTCTTTCGGCTAATACATTTCAAAGCGATGATGAAGCAAACTTTATTTACAATATCGTAAATATTTGGGATAAACATTCATTTAATCAGAATGAAGATTACTTGTATATAGATGCTGACGAAGAAAAGAGTTGGGTAAGTATCAGTACTTTGAAGCAACTGATTAAGAATGTAGAAACAATAACATTACCTAAAGAAGTATTATTATAAAGTTATGCGAATAATAAGTGGAAAATATAAATCAAGATTAATAAAGGTTCCATCAAACCTCAAAGCAAGGCCCACAACTGATTTTGCACGAGAAAACCTCTTCAATATATTAAATAACATTTTAGACTGGGATGAAACCAATGCGTTAGATTTGTTCTCAGGTACTGGAAGTATAGCCTTTGAACTTATTTCGAGAGGCTGCCCTAGAGTAGTATCAGTTGAGGAAAACTTCATGCAGCATAAGTTTATCTGTTTAACTAAAGAAAATCTTAAAGCAGAAGAGCTATTTCCATTAAGGGCAGATGCATTTAAATATATTAAGACAAGTCATGAAAAATTCGATTTGATTTTTGCAGATCCACCATATGATCACAAATCATTAGACACAATCCCCGATTTGATTTTCGAATCAGATATTTTGAAAAATGATGGATTATTAATACTTGAGCACTCTAGAGATCAAAACTTTGAAAACCATCCATTCTTTTGGAAGGAGAAAAGATACGGAAGTGTTCACTTTAGCATGTTTATGAGATAATCACTATTATCTCTGTTTTCACTATTTCAATACCAAACCCTATATAATAACGGGTTAAAAAAATATATGATAATATAGTATTAGAAAATTATAATTGACTACCTTTGTTTTTTCAAAATAAATATTATTATTAAATGGACGACGATCCTAGTTTATATAAGAAAATGTAACCGATCTTTCCAAAAGAGAGCATATCTCCTTTCTGGAAAGACGAAATGGAGATTTTTATGAGCAATTTTGACGAAAAAGACCTTCTCAAGCTTATAGGCAAGAAGGAATGGAAAGCGTTGAGAAACGCACTACACGAATTTGATTATATTCAAATTGCAGAAGTTATTGAACGTAGTAAAGATTTTGAATCAATAGTATTGTTTCGATTTCTTGCACGCGAACAAGCAAAAGATGTATTCCAAGAACTATCATTTGACAAACAAGAAGAGATAATCGAAGGTTTGGCACAACATGCAAGTAAAGTATCTGATCTACTTAATGACATGGAGCCAGACGATCGTACTGCTTTCCTTGAGGAGCTACAAGGCAACATCACCCAACGACTGATGCAACTACTAACACCCGAAAATAGGGAAGTTGCAAAGAAGCTCTTAGGTTATCCCGAAGACAGTATTGGGCGAATGATGACCCCCGAATATGTTGCGGTTAAGCCCGATTTTACTATTGCAGAGACTATAGAACACATTAGAGAATTTGGACATGACTCCGAAACGCTCAATGTTCTGTATGTAGTAGATCATAATTGGAGACTTATCGATGACATCAGAATGCGAGAAATAATTCTTGCAAAGCCAGAACAAAAAATCAGTGATCTTATTGATAGAAAGTTTATTGCATTAAGTGCCTTTGATGATCAAGAAGCTGCTGTTGCTATATTTAAAGATCATGACCGAGTGGCACTACCTGTTATTGATACAGAGGGTGTTTTATTAGGTATTATAACAGTTGACGACGTTTTAGATATTGCCGAGGAAGAAGATACTGAAGACTTCCACAAGTTTGGTGCTGTTACCGACGCAATTGTTAGTCCACTACAAGCCACTGCATCTCATTTATACAAAAAACGTGTCTTTTGGCTACTAGCACTAATCTTTGTAAATATATTTTCAGGAGCTATAATTTCTAGTTTCGAAGAAGTACTGGAATCAGCGATAGCTTTAGTATTCTTTCTTCCACTTCTTATTGATAGTGGAGGTAATGCTGGCTCACAGTCTGCCACTCTGATGATTAGAGCATTAGCAATGGGAGATGTTGAATCTAAAGACTGGATGAAGCTCCTTGGCAAAGAATTTTTTGTGTCGCTACTCCTAGGTCTAACCATGGCATTAGGTGTTAGTTTAGTAACCGCTTATCGCTCACCAGAAATTTTATACATTGTTCCCATCACAATGACACTAGTTGTGATAGCAGGCAGTGTTATCGGAATGTTGATGCCATTTATCTTTACTAAGTTAAAGATTGACCCTGCAACTGCAAGTGCACCACTAATTACAACAATATCAGACATTTTGGGAGTAGTAATCTACTTTTCTGTTGCAAGCAAATTCCTTGGTTTTTGAAGAGAAGATTTACTTTACAATAAAAGTATAAATATAAAAAAATCCAGTATCGGTTATAGGAACCATGATACTGGATTTTTACTTTATAGGCTTTTATTGTACCTATTTATTTTCTTCTACTATAGCATCAATAACAGCAACAGCAGCCATGTTAACAATATCTCGCACAGAAGTATCCACGTCTAAGATATGTACAGGTTTATTTAATCCCATTTGAATAGGACCAATAATATCTCCTACTCCTGTTTCCACCAAAAGCTTATATGCAGTATTTGCAGAACTTAGATTTGGGAAAATAAGAGTATTCACATCCTTACCATTAAGCTTATTAAATGGATATTTTTGATCTCTCGATTCTTTGTTAAGTGCAATATTCACCTGCATCTCGCCATCAACAACCATCTCAGGATACTCAGTGTGAAGAATATCAACAACTTTTCTAACATCAGCTGGTGTTCCAGTTTTGTCGTTCCCAAAGTTAGAGTATGAAAGCATAGACATAACAGGCTCATGAGCAAAGAACTTAACAGTATCATGCGATAACCTTGCTATATCCACTAAAGCCTCAGGTGTTGGGTGTCGGTTAAACAAAGTATCAGCCAAAAACAAAACGCCCTTCTTGCTATTCACAATATGCATAGCTCCTATGTGATTGTAACCATCTTTGACTCCAATTATATCTTTTGCAAGATTAATTGTATCAGAATATTTACCAAACACTCCAGTTATAAGAGCATCAGCATCACCCGTCTCAACCATCATCATTCCAAATGCACTTCTATTGAACATCATTTCAGCTGTTTCATTAAATGCATATCCCTCACGACTTCTCTTTTCACAAAGAATTTTGGCATATTTCAATCTTCTATCTTCTTCTCTATCGTGACGAAGATTTACTATCTCAATACCTTCAAGACTTACATGATGCTCAGCAGCAACGGATGCTATTTTATCCTCATTACCCAATAATATTGGTTGACAAATACCATCAGCAACGCAAACCTCAGCAGCCTTCAACATATTAATATGATTAGCCTCAGAGAAAACAATACGTTTAGTTTTCTGACGAGCCATATCATAAAATCTTCTAAGCATCTTGTTGTCAAGTCCCATGCGCTGACGAAGCTCTTCATTGTAGCTTTCCCAATCTGTTATTTCCCTTCTAGCAACACCCGATTTAATTGCAGCCTTAGCCACCGCAGGAGCTACTGCAGTAAGTAATCTATAATCCAATGGCTTAGGAATTATATAATCACGACCATATTTAATTTTTGTGAGATTGTATGCAGCATTCACCACATCGGGCACAGGTTTTTTTGCCAATTCAGCAATTGCCAAAACAGCCGCCACCTTCATCTCCTCATTAATGGCAGTGGCACGCACATCCAAAGCACCTCTAAAAATATATGGAAATCCTAGAACGTTATTTATCTGATTAGGATGGTCCGAACGCCCAGTTGCAAATATTATATCCTCACGTGCACCCATTGCTGCATCATACGAAATCTCTGGATTGGGATTAGCTAATGCAAAAACAATAGGATTAGCATTCATAGACTTCACCATCTCAACCGACAAAACATCGGCAACCGACAATCCCACAAACACATCAGCACCATCCACAGCCTCTGCCAAAGTGGAGATATCTCTATCGGTTGCAAAAGGTTTTTTGCGATCATTCAAGTCAGTACGTTTTTTTGATATAACTCCTCTCGAGTCAAGCATCACTATATTTTCGAGCTTTGCACCAAGAGCCATATAAAGCTGTGTGCACGAATTTGCTGCAGCACCAGCACCATTTACCACAATCTTTACATCCTCTATTTTTTTATTAGCAAGCTCAAGAGCATTTATCAATCCAGCAGCCGAAATAATAGCCGTCCCGTGTTGGTCGTCATGCATTATAGGAATATTAAGCTCCGCTTTTAATCTATCTTCAATCTCAAAACACTCGGGTGCTTTAATATCTTCAAGATTAATTCCTCCAAAAGTTGGAGAGATGGCCTTGACAACCTCTATAAATTTATCAGGGTCTTTCTCATCAATTTCGATATCGAAAACATCAATACCTGCAAATATTTTAAACAAAAGTCCCTTACCCTCCATAACAGGTTTGCTTGCAGTTGCACCTATATCTCCCAAACCTAACACAGCAGTACCATTTGAAATTACTGCCACAAGGTTACCTTTGGAGGTGTACTCATAAGCTTTTTGTTCATCCTTTTCAATTTCCAAACATGGCGCCGCCACACCAGGCGAATAAGCCAAGGATAAATCACGTTGTGAACTATATGGTTTTGTTGGAACGATTTCTATTTTCCCAGGACGCCCATCCGAATGATATTTGAGAGCATCGTTGTATAACTTGTTTGACATTTTAATTTTATATTATTATTATATTCTAGTTGGTTTTACAAAAATAATGAATCAAAGCAACAATATAAAGAAATATGATATTTATATTTCAAAACACATCTTCCCCTTTATAATTATCGTTGTTTTTCAAAAGAAAAAACATCATTTTAAAAGCAAATAGCAGATATAAATAACAAATAAAAACAATATCCCTAACAATAGAAACAGTCAATACCTTCAACTAATTATATATATCAATAAAACAGGCAGTTAATATTTTACTTAAAAGACCAAATTATTGAAAAATACGTCTAACCACTCCTAAGTAACAGAACCATATGGGCATTTTTTTGTTATATGATTTGGACAGCTTTTGACATTTGCATCACAGCACTTTTTGACAGCACAAAATTGATTTAATCATACAGAATTAATTCACTAATTCATTTTAAAATAATAAAACAACAATGTTTAAAGCAAATACTGTTGATTCTCCAACCATCAAAGGTTTGCGGGGGAAACATGCTTCAACACAAAAAGAATCTATGATTTTTAAAGACTTCAATCCCTTAGAGGATAAAACGTTTAGGATTATCGACAACGACGGAAAGGTTATCAATAAAGATTATATGCCTAATTTGGATCATGAAACTATCGTGAATGCATATAAATCGATGCTTTTTGCAAGAACCGCCGACCTTATGGCTGTTTCATACCAACGTCAAGGCAGAATGTTTACCTATCCTCCAATTATCGGGCATGAAGCTATTCAGATAGCAGCTGCCAACGTAATAAGGAAAGACGATTGGCTTGTGCCTGCATTTCGCGAGGTTGCATTGATGATGGAAAAAGGGGTGAAACTAGAAGAAATTTTCCTATACTACATGGGTAACGAGGAAGGCAGCAACTTCAAAAACACAAACCGTGTATTTCCCATTAGTGTGCCTATTGGCTCGCAAATCCTACATGCAGCGGGAGTTGGATACTCAGTGAAACATCAGAAAAAAGATGAAGTGGTGTTCACCTACATTGGAGATGGAGGAACATCGGAAGGCGATTTCAACGAGGGCTTAAACTTTGCAGCCGTTTGGCAAGCACCGGTTATCTTCACCATCCAAAACAATCAATATGCAATTTCTGTTCCAATCGAAAAGCAAACTAAAGCAATGAACCTCGCAGTTAAATCTGTAGCATTTGGAATGCCAGGAATAAAGGTAGATGGAAACGATTTCTTTGCAATGTACGTAGCCTACAAAGAGGCGCACCGATACACCAGAGAAGGAAATGGACCAGTACTTATCGAAGCCTTCACATACCGACAAGGAGCACACACCACATCCGACGATCCTTCAAAGTATCGCACTAAAGAGGAAGAACAAGAATGGCTAAAAACCGATCCACTTCCAAGGCTAAAGAAATATATGGAATCTCAAGGAATTATGATTGAGAACGAAGAAGAGCTTATCGAACAATATAAAAAAGAGGTGGACGAAGAGTTTTCAAGAGCCGAAAACTTTGGAGAATACAAACTTGAAGAGGTATTTAAGTATATGTATGTGGATATGCCCGACGACCTAAAAAGACAGAAAGAAGAATACGAACAATTTTTGAGCTGGAGGAATAATAAGAAATGAGTGTAATGAATATGGTGCAAGCAATAAATAATGCAATGGACATTAAGCTTGCCGACGACAAATCGATAGTGATGTATGGCGAAGATGTGGGCGTTGAAGGCGGTGTATTTAGAGTTACCGAGGGACTTCAAAAAAAATATGGCGAAGAACGAGTATTCGATTCCCCACTAGCCGAATCTGCAATTGTGGGCACAGGCTTAGGCATGGCAATGACAGGATTGCGCCCCGTGGTAGAGCTTCAGTTTGATGGATTCACCTATCCTGCATTCAATCAAATAATCTCCAATGTATCGCGCATACACAATCGCACAAGAGGCAAGTTCAAGGTACCAATGGTAATACGTTTTCCTTATGGAGGCGGCATCAATGCTATTGAGCACCACTCCGAAAGCCCCGAAGCGCTTTTTGCTCACATTCCAGGCATGAAAGTTGTGGCTCCATCAACTCCATATGATGCGAAAGGCTTACTAATTTCGGCAATTGAATCAGACGATCCAGTTATTTTCATGGAGCCCAAAAGAATATACAGAGCAATAAAACAAGAGGTTCCAGAAGAGAAATACTCAATTCCTATTGGAAAAGCAAAAGTACTAAAAGAAGGAAATGACGTAACCGTGATTTCTTTTGGCGCATTAATTCGTGAGTGCCAAAAAGCTATTGATATGGCCGAAGCTTCAGGAATTTCGGTAGAACTAATCGACCTTCGAACCATATATCCAATCGATAAAGAGACGATAACTGAATCGATAAAAAAGACGGGGCGTGTGGTGATAGTTGCCGAAGCACCCGAATCATTTAGCGTTGGAGCCGAATTGATGGCTATAGCAAACGAAGTGGCATTCCTCTATCTAGAAGCACCACCAAAACGAGTGATGGGATTTGATACAATAGTGCCCCTTGCTAGAGGCGAGAAATACTATATAGTATCGCCCGACCGCATATTTTATGAAATCGAAAAAACCATAAACTATTAAACCCAAATCATGAAATATATTTTTAATTTCCCAGATATAGGCGAAGGATTAGACGAAGGTACAATCCTCGAGATATATGTAGAAGTAGGACAGATAATAAAGTCGGGCGATCTATTAGTGAATATGGAAACTGACAAGGTAACAACTGACATTCCATCTCCAAAGTCGGGAACTATTTTAAAAATATTTGGTGATGTAGGCGATATAATCAATGTGGGTTCTCCACTTGTGGAGATTGAAATTGAGGAAGAAGAGAGCAACACACCAACCGCATCCGATAAGTCTGTGGAAGAAGAAGAGGAAACAGCAGGAGTGGTGGGCACACTTGAAATAGCTGGTTCCGACTCAATACTACCCTCAAGCTACGAAGTTAATACCTCATCAGCAACAATTTCGATCTCAAAATCATTGGCAGTACCCAAAGTAAGAGGCTTAGCCAAAGAACTAAATATTGATATCAACCAAGTTGTAGGTACAGGTAAAGATGGAAGAGTCACAGAGAAAGATCTTTTACAATATGGCTCGAACAAACAAGGAGTTTCTCAACGCGAATTTGTTCAGCAAGATTTTGCTCAAGATTATAATCTCGAAGATGTAACTATTGAACCACTCACGCAAATCCGAAAATCAATTGCACGCAATATGATCCAATCGAAGCATAATGCAGCACACGTTTCGGTTTTTGAGGAAGTTGAGGTTTCAGATCTAATTGCGATTAGAGAAAAGATGAAAGAAAACTATGCCACTAGAGGCGCTAAACTCACATACCTACCATTTATTGTGAAAGCAACTGTGCTGGCCCTCAAAAAGCATAAGCTACTCAACTCGCGCATCGAAATGGGACAAAACAGGATGGTCTATTTCAATCGCTTCAATATCGGAATTGCAATGGACACACCCGAGGGCTTAGTTGTTCCTGTTATTCAAGATGCCGACCAATTAAGCATATTTGAAATCACCCAAAAGATTACAGAATTTAGCATCAAAGCCCAAGAACGAAAGCTAACCATGGCAGATATGAAACATGGCACATTCACTATCAGCAACTTTGGATCGATAGCAGGAATTTTTGGGACACCCGTTCTCAATTACCCACAAGCTGGAATATTAGGGGTTGGTCGCATAGTGAAGCAACCAGTGGTGAAAGATGATCAAGTGGTGCCAGGAAATGTGCTGGGGCTATCGCTCACCGTTGACCACCGAGTGGTGGATGGAGGCGAAACCGCGCGCTTTGTGAGACAAATCATGGACTATCTAGGCGATCCCTTCTCGCTGTTATTAGAATAACAAAAGCTCATAACATATTATAAATGGGAGAATCTCAAATGGTTCTCCCTATCTTTTTTAATTAACTTTGCATCCTTAACAACATAGAACATCACAATCAAAATGATAATAAGTAAACCCTACCGCGAGTTTCCCGAACTACTTGCGGAGCACTTTCCCTTTAAAGTTCAAAAAATATCAGTTAATGCTGGCTTCACCTGCCCTAACAGAGATGGCAGTAAAGGATATGGAGGTTGCACCTATTGCAACAATCAAAGCTTTAGCCCGGGCTATGGCAAACCCAAGAAAACTATAACGCAACAGATGAATGACGGAATAGAGTTTTTTGCCTACAAATATCCCGAGATGAAATATCTTGCATACTTTCAATCATACACCAACACCTACGATCCCATTGAAAAGCTTATTGAAAAATATGAAGAGGCACTAGCAATGCCCAATGTTGTGGGACTAATTGTGGGAACTCGTCCCGATTGTATGCCAGACGAACTTCTTGACTATTTTGAAGAACTAAGCAAACGCACCTTTGTGATAATAGAGTATGGAGTGGAAAGTACTCTAAACAAAACCCTCGACAAAATAAATAGACTTCACTCGTGGGAAGAATCAGTAGAAGCTATTATCAAAACGGCTGATAGAGGATTGATGGTGGGCGCACACATGATTTTGGGACTACCCGGCGAAACCCACGACGACTTTATAAACCATGCTCACAAGCTATCAGCACTGCCACTAACGACCATCAAGCTTCACCAACTACAGATTATTAGAGGCACCGTGATGGCAAAAGAATATAAAGATGAGCCCGAATCGTTTCATATATTTGAAGCGGACGAATATATCGACCTATGCGTTGATTTTGCAGAACACCTCAATCCCAATATACATATTGAACGATTTGCATCACAATCGCCGAAACAACTACTTATAGCACCCGACTGGGGATTGAAAAATTATGAGCTGAGTGCCAAAATCAAAAAAAGATTTGAAGAGCGTAACACATGGCAGGGAAAGTTGTATATGTTATAAAGACATATAAAAATTAGAACAATTTCTTTTGTCAATATGTTTTATATTTATATGAACAATGATGATAGCAAAACCATATACACCATAGGACATTCAACTAGATCGATTGAGGAATTTGTAGAGTTATTGAAAGCAAACAAAATAGAAAAGTTAATTGATATACGTAGCTTTCCGGGCTCACGAAAATATCCACAATTCAACAAAGAGAACCTCGAATCATCAATCCCTAAGCATAATATTCAATATGAACATATGGTGACTTTGGGAGGGAGACGAAAAGTGCAAGAGAACTCACAAAACAATAGATGGCGAAATGAGTCTTTTCGTGGATATGCTGATTATATGGAAACTTCGCAATTTGAAAGTGCAGCCCACGAGCTAGAGCAAAAAGCAATCAACAATCGCACTGCCATCATGTGTTCCGAAGCAGTGTGGTGGCGATGCCATCGATCTATGGTATCAGATATGGTATCAGACTATCTAAAGGCTAGAGGATGGAACGTAGAACACATAATGTCGAGATACAAAAACGAAAAACATCCCTATACATCGCCAGCAATAATAGAAGGTAACAAAGTTAGATATTCCTACAAAAGGCTATTTGATGAAAATAATTAGATTATATACAATTAAATTATAAACGGTATGGAACAAAGTTCAAAGTAGGAGATCACGTAAGCTGGAACTCAGAAGCAGGAAAAGTTTCAGGCAAAATCATAAAAGTACACAAAGAGAATTTTAAATATAAGGGATATACACACCACGCATCCGAAGATGATCCACAATACGAAATAAAAAGTGATAAGAGCAATCACATAGCGGCTCACAAAGGCAGTGCGCTTAATAAGGTATAAACAAAGCTATTTCCTATAATTCCATTTTCTTTGAATATATTTTTCCTGCTGCAAAGTGCCAATCACCTCAATTTCAGCATCAGGCACAACAGCCA
>CAYFSV010000071.1:0-11565 GCA_964345815.1 uncultured Proteiniphilum sp.
CAGGACGACCAGTTGGGCAATTGCAATTGTTTTATTAGCAAAAGGGGAAAGTAAAATCTTCTTTTGGAATGAACTAATAGCTAACTCATATACTCTGGTTCTTAACATCTTGGGCTATCATTTATGGGGACTTTCAGGAATTGGTTTTACCTACATGCTATCTTACATTTTATATACTTGTCAAATTTCCGGATTAACTTATGTCAGATATAAATTCACTTTCACACATTCATTTATTAAGATTTTCTCTATACAGTTTTCTCTTGCGGCGGTATGTGCTCTCCTTATATATCTGATAGATGAACCAATAAATTTCTTTGTGGGCATTCCCTTCATTTTGGCATCAGTCTGGTTTACATACAAACAGCTAAATCACATGATAGGATTAAACGAATTAATTGATTCTGTTAAGAATAGATTTTTAAAGAAATAAAATTATGAATAGATTTTGTAACCCATTAGTATCAGTAATAATTATCTCCTACCAAAGCAGAGATTACATTCTTGAAACACTTGATAGTGTAAAGGCACAGTCATGGGAAAATATTGAATTAATAGTCAGTGATGATGCTTCAACAGACGGAACATTTCAAATTGTTACTGACTGGCTTAAAGATAATCAGGAACGATTCATTCATACTACAATTTTGGGGTCAAGTCACAATAATGGTATTCCTGCAAATTGTGCAAGAGGACTGAGCAAAGCAAAGGGTGACTGGGTAAAATTCATAGCGGCGGATGATATTTTAATTGAAACATGTATCGAAGATAATATCAATGTAGCTAAACATTATACGGATGTGTCATTCATAATATCTGACTTAATTGAAATTGACAAGGATAGCAAAATAATAAGATTAAGCCCTGAGAACAAAGGTCTTCAGTATTTTCTTAAAAATCAGAGAAACAAACATCAACAACTTAAAGCCTATGCACGATGGCCTGCTTTTTTAAATACACCAAGCTTTTTCTACAAAAGAGAAATAATAGAAAACAGTCCTTTGAAGAAACCTGATAATTATAAAATATATGAGGATACTACTATAGTTTTTTCCTTACTTGATGCAGGAGTGAAAATACACTACTTGAATAAACCTACAGTTAAATATAGAGTACATAAAAATGCAATATCCAGAAGCAAGAAGATGGAGAATAAAAGAGAGAAAGAGGCATACAAAGTATATAAAGATTATCGTATGAAATACTTATCACCATTTAATCCCATTGACTGGTCTGTTTATTATGAAAGTTGGATTAGATTTAAATTCAAAGGTATCAAAGGGCGCAAAGGAGAAAGATTTTTGAAAAAATTCAGTTTATTTTATTGGCATTTGAGACTTAATGGAATAAAAGTTTAAACATTTAATATATAAGCATCATGAGAGTCCTATGGATAACAAGTGACATATTCAGTTCTATAACCACACTGGTCAAAGGTAATTACACAACCGGCAGACCATGGATTGAGCCTTTGTTTAACAACATTGTTAGACATAAGGATATTCAAATTGCCACGCTCACACCTGTAGTCGATGGTAAGTTTCAGGAATTGTACATAAACGACTCTCCTCATTATGTGATTCCCATTAAGAAAAATGATACAACAAGCCACATTGACACAAAATTAGCAGAAAAGTACCTAACAATTATAAACAAATTGAGTCCTGACATAATCCATGTTCATGGTACAGAAATTAATTTTGGGCTCTTGCGCAAGTACGTAAACAAAGACATACCCATTGTTTGCTCAATTCAGGGTATAATTCCACCATGCTACCATTTTCTAAAGCAAAGCGTTGCGAACATCAATTATAAAAAATACAGATCAATAAAAAACATTCTTGGCAGAGGCGGAGTTGACGGAGCTTTAAGAAAATGGAAAAAATATTCTCCAATAGAAAAAGAAGTATTTCAGGTGAATCAATATTTTATTGGAAGGACTCAATGGGATATGGCTTATGTTACAGCATATAATCCTGAATCAAAATATTTTCATGGCGAGGAAATTCTTAGACGCCAGTTCTACTCGACGAACTGGGATATAAATCAATGTGAGCGACATCGAATATTCATATCCTCATCTGCCTACGCGCTGAAAGGGTTTCATGTTTTATTAAAAGCGGTAGGAATTCTAAAAAGTAAATATCCTAATATAAAAATCATTACTCCTCTTTCATCAGTTAAAGAAGACAGATCAAGGATAGCAGATTTTTTGCTTTCAGAAGATTACAATAACTACATAAAGAAGGAAATCAAGAATCAAAAATTAGAAAACAATATTGAATTAAAGCAGAGCCTGACAGCAGCACAAATGGCAGAGGAATTCAAAAAAGCACACGTATTTGTCTTACCCTCTTTCCTTGAAAACAGCCCCAACTCTCTTGGTGAAGCCATGTTAATTGGCACCCCAACAGTTGTATCACCTGTGGGAGGCGTCCTTTCCATTGTTCAGGATGAGAGTAGCACATTAGCATTCTCTACTGATGATCATGTTATGATGGCTCATCAAATTGACAGATTTTTCACCAATGACGATTTAGCAGTTAAAATAAGCTCTAACGCTAAAGCAATAGCAAAAGCACGACACAATATAGAGAATACAGTAAACCAATATATTAATATTTACACAAGTATTATTAATAGTCACAGAAGAAGTAAAGTACAGTTTTAATTTTATAGAGATGAAGCTAGTAAGTAAGCAAATAACAATTAAGGCAATGACAGTTTCAATACTAATAACAAGTATTTTCTCTGTCACTACACACTCAAAGTATTCGTTTGTGTTGCTTTTCAACAACACAACATTTAGATGGGGTGTGTACGCCATTATTGTAACATCATTCATCTTTGCTACAGCTTACTTCTACGACAAAAAGAACAATATAAATATGATTGTAATTCTATTGTATATTTTATGGAATACAATCTGCATTATAAGAGGGGCACTTGTCGCTGAAATTTATTGGGATTGGAAAGAACTCATTGAAAACACAATGATATTAACACTGGTAATTGCATCATACGCAGCAACAAACATTATTCTCACACAATCTCTTTTGGCATTCTACTTCAAGTATGCCATTCCTTTGTTTCCCATATTTGCACTTTTTGTAAATACAGATGCCTGGGGATTCTATTTGATGGGAGCCAGCTTAATGCTATTGTTCATACCCGTCCTAACAAAAAGACAAAACTTATTACTATTTGCTATAATTCTTGTAATAATGCTATCAGATCTGGGTGCACGCAGCAACGTCATAAAGTTTGCGATCCCAATTGTTTTTCTGATAATTTATTATCTTAAGGACATCATATCAAAAACCATGCTTGAACTTGCAAGAGTTCTACTTTTCGTGATACCTATAGTTTTATTTATTCTGGGAGTTTCCGGAATATTCAATGTTTTCAAAATGGATGAATACATAAAGAAGGATATGACTACAGTGGGGGTAGATTACGATGGAGAACGCAAGGAGGTAAGCCTCACAGATGACACACGTACTTTCCTTTACGAGGAAGTACTTCAATCTGCAAAAAGAAACAATTACTGGCTATTTGGTCGGACACCGGCCCGAGGTAATGATTCACTAACTTTTGGCTTATGGGAGTTTGAATGGACGGGAAGATATGAAAGAGCAAAGAACGAAATAGGATTAGCAAACGTATTTACCTGGACAGGATTAGTAGGCGTACTATTATATCTGTTCCTTTTCTATCATATATCGTATGTGGCAGTAAATAAATCAAACAATTCCTTCTCAAAGATGCTGGGACTATATGTAGCATTCAGATGGATGTTTAGCTGGATTGAAGACTATCAAAACTTCACTCTCAACTTCCTGCTTTTATGGATTATGATAGGTATGGCTGCATCAGACTCATTTAGAAAAATGAATGATGAAGAGGTAGCCATTTGGGCCAGGGGGGTATTTGATTCTAGATACGTTCGGTTACAAAATATTTTTATAAAAAAATCATTGTATGAAAAATCAAAAGACAGCAGTACTGTTGACATGTCACAACAGAAAAAATAAAACCCTCAGTTGTTTGACTTCATTTTTCGAAGCTGAACTACCAAACAATCATCAGTTTGATATTTTTCTCACTGATGATGGTTCAAATGATGGCACTTATGAAGCAGTAATGGAGCAATTTCCCGAAGTGAATATAACAAGAGGTGATGGAAGTTTATTCTGGTCAGGGGGAATGAGACTTACCTGGGAAACTGCATTGGCACACGACAATTACGATTCTTTCCTATTATTAAATGACGATGTCATCTTAAAGAAAGATTTCTTTTCAAACCTAATGAAAGCTGAGAGTTTAGCTTTGAAAGAAACAAATAGGAAGGGAATATATTCCGGTGCAACGGTTGAGGAAAATTCCAACGAAGTTTCTTATGGCAGTTCTAAAATAAGAAAAAATCACTTCATCGTTCGTTTTGATATGTTGACACCGAAAGATATACCTCAACGCTGTGAGATTACAAATGCAAATATTTTATGGGTTGACAATAGCGTGGTTGAAGAAATAGGGATTCTGGATAATAAATATACACATGGGATTGCTGACTACGACTACTCATTAAAAGCTCATAAGAGAGGAATACCTGTATATCTTGCCCCAAATGTTTGTGGTATGTGTAGTAACGATCATGGCAATAATTGGAAATCAAGTTCAGTGCCACTAAAGGACAGAATATCTTATTTGAAAAGCCCTAAAGGTCTGGCATATAATGAATATTTATACTATATAAGAAGGCATTTCCCTTTATTTCTCCCCTACTCCTTTGTCATGTTGTGGATGAAAACTCTATTTCCATCCTTATGGGATAATTACAAAAACAAAACAGAAACCATATGAAAAAAGAGAAAATGTTAGTGTTCCATTCAGCATTAGCACCATACAGGATTGATCAATTCAATTTAATGAATAAGTTATTCGACTTGGAAGTGGTTTTTTTGTTAGATAACTTAACCTACTTCAGTTATGACCAGGATGATTTAAGGAGTAAATGTGACTTTAAGATTTCGTATCTTCTGAAAGGTCCAAAATATAAAGCAAGATATTTCAGATGGGGTGTACTTAATAAGATAAAAGAGACTAAACCTGACTATGTTGTAAGTTACGAGTATTCCTTGACAACACAATACTTGATTTTCCTAAAGACTTTTGGGCTAATCAAGCAGAAGATAGGCTCAATGATTGATGACAGCCTTGATATATGTTTGACGGGGCGCTCTAAGTTGCGAAAAGTGATAAGGAACAATACAGTTGGCAAGTTAGACTTTGTTGTACTTCTGTCAGACGAAATTGCGCACTTCTATCAGAAAGAGTTCAATTTAACTTCATCACAAACGATTGTAGCCCCATTACTTCAGATTCCGGATAATCTTCGCAGGAACAAAAAGCATCTGGAAGATCTGGCAACTCAACATATAGAAGAGTTCTCATTAAAAGGTAAGAAAGTGCTTTTGTATGTTGGTCGTTTCTCACCAGAAAAAGCGTTGCCTCAATTCATGGAAAACGTTGCAAACATTATAAAAGAAACTGAAGACTTGTTTTTTGTATTAGTAGGAGAAGGAGATGAAAAGGAAAACCTCCTCGCAATTATTGAAAAAAACAATATTTCCGACAAAGTAATATTCCCCGGAAGATTTGATGGTGAAAAGCTACACCCTTGGTATTTATGTGCGTCGGGACTTGTTTTGCCTAGTATCTCTGAGACGTATGGAGCAGTTGTTGACGAAGCGCTGATTTTTGGACTCAAAGTGTTATGCTCTCAACTTGCTGGAGCAACCGCAATTATAAACTCTGACAATGGTTTGATTTTCGATCCGACAGACAAAAAAGACACAGCAGAAAAATTCAAGCAATTCGCAAATGGATTTGAAAGGGTTGACATTGTGAGTGTGGACTCAAAGCTTCCACTTCGCAAAGATCACATTCCTGCGTTCAATAAAGAATGGAGTAAGCTGTATCATCAGTAATTAAATCTTTAAAGTAAAAATGACAATGCTAAAAGAAGTAACAAAAGAAACTTACAGAAGACGATTTCAATCTAATCCTCATCCGTATATTTCAGAAACGTTTTTGGAATTGGTACTTGGGAATACAGAACAGATGATAAGGTTAATGGATGAAGAAGACAATTCGATTGGGCTAATATTAGGTTCAAGTGATGGCTCATTAAGTTCACCATTCTCTGCACCATTTGGGGGATTTCATCACTCGCATGAATATCTCACTTATGAAGCAATCTACAGCTTTGTGGAAAACCTGAAGGCATATGTCACCAATAACAATTACAAGGACATAAACATTACTCTTCCTCCGGATATTTATCAAAAGAACACTAATGCCAAGTTTGTAAACGCATTCATAAAGGCAGGATATGATATGCAAACTCCGGACATTACCAACTGGATAAACCTTAAGGAGTTTGATGGAACCTGGATATATGGCAAAGTTGGTAACAGATGCCGAAGAGCACTCAGAAACAATCTGTATTTTGAGACTGCCAATAACAATGATTCAAAACAAGAAGCATATACACTTATAAAAAACAACAGACTCGGGCAAAACAGACCAATACACATGAGCTTTGAAGACCTCATGAAAGTTGAAAAGGTAATTCCTGTTGACTATTTTGTAGTAAGAGAAGATAATGGCAATTGCGTTGGCTCAGGAGTATTTTACCGGGGCCACGACAAGATTGCACAGGGCATATTTATGGGAGATGATCTTGGAAAAAGAGATCTTGGAGCCATAGACTTTCTTTACATGAGTCTATATAATTATTATAAGGATTTGAAGTTCGACTATGTAGATTTTGGCACTTCAAGCTCAGATGGAGAGCCCAACACCGGCTTGATCAGATTTAAAGAGATTCACAATTGTCACAGTGCACTTCGTTTTTCTTTCAAGTGGGTTAATAAGTAATTTTCTAACAATTAAAAAAGGACAAAACAGTATGAAATACATTTTAAAATTATTCGACAGCACACTAGAGAAATTAGACTCTTCAAAAAGACTAATTACAACTCTTAACGCACACTCATACAATACACTGCAAGAAGACAAAGTATTCAGTGAGGCATTGAAGTCAAGTGACATTCTCCTACCCGATGGTGTGAGTATGGTTTGGGCGTCACGAGTTCTTTTGGGTAAAAAAATAAAAAAAATAGCAGGAGACGACTTGTTTTACTTTGAGATGAACAGAGTTCAGAATAAAGGAGGTAGTTGTTTCTTTTTAGGCAGTACATTTGAAACTTTAAAAATCATCAAAGAACGAGCCAAGATAGAATTCCCGGATGTCAAAGTACATTATTACTCACCACCATACAAAGCCGAATTTAGTGAAAAAGATTCAGCAACAATGATTAATGCAGTAAACAGGGTTAAGCCCGACACACTATTTATTGGATTGACCGCTCCAAAGCAAGAAAAGTGGGCATACCAACATTTTGACAAACTAGAAGCAGAGCATATTTGCTGTATAGGCGCAGTATTCGACTTCTATGCAGGAACAGTTAACAGAGCACCCAAATGGATGATATCAATAGGAATGGAATGGTTTTATCGGTTAGTTAAAGAACCGAGAAGGATGTGGAGAAGATACGTTATAGGCAATCCGCTCTTTGTAAAAAATATCATATCAAAGAAGATTAGCTTAATCAGAGACAATCAATATGATATCGACTTAGTAGAGAGCAGCGATGTACTCCAGGATTAAAACCTATATGTTTAGATGATTTTCGTTTAATTTTTTCAAAAAAAACAATTATGTTACAAGAACACCCAAGTATAAAATTTATGTATCTCATCCTTGATTTACTTCTTTTAAATCTTGCAGTGCTTGTTGTGTTCCTTTTCAGCCCTGTGTTTGAATATATGGATTTACCTCAAAAGAAAATTTACTTCTTGCATGCAAATATTTCCGAAATGATTGCTTATATGCTTTACTCCAGAAGAAATATTTTTTTGACAGACAAACTCTCTGAAAGGATAAAGTGGAGAAGCAAGCGATTTATAATACTTATAGTAGTATTATTTTTGCTTGCAGAGCTGATTTTACCAAAGGGATATCACCGCAAGCTTTTAGTAGAATATGTAATTTTGTTTTATGTTTTCAAAACCGTTGCTTTCCTTTTCACTTATCGTGTGCAAAAACAGAGATACAACAAAGAAAACTTTGGACATCGTGTTGCAATACTTGGCTCGGGCAATTCAAGCAGGATTTTGGGCAACTTACTTGAATTCAATCCCAAGTTAGGATTCAAAATGGCGGGATATATTTCAGATGATGAGAACTGCGACAAGAATCAATATTTAGGGTGTAAGTCTGAGTTATCAGAATTGGCACAGGACCATAAAATTAATATGGTGTTTGTTACCAATCCTAAATATTTTACGGCAAAAAACACTAAAAAGCTTCTCGCACTCTGCAATGAAACCGGACTTAGAATAAGATACATCCTAATGAATGGGTACTGGGAGAGCAATGTTCCAACAAAGGCGGATGCAAGCAGCTTTTTTGAAATGTACAATCCTCAAGAGATACCTTTGGACCATATTAGTTCGCGTATGCAAAAAAGAGCTTTTGATATAATGTTTTCGTTGTTTATCACTATTTTTATTCTTAGTTGGTTAATTCCGATAGTGGCAATAATCATCAAGTTAGAATCAAGGGGTCCAGTCTTTTTCCTGCAAGAGCGTACAGGGATCAACAACAAAACCTTCAAGTGCCTCAAGCTCAGGACAATGAAAGTAAATAAGGATAGTGACACAAAACAAGCGCAGATAAACGATGCTAGAATTACAAAGTTTGGAGAGTTTCTAAGAAAGAGCAGCATAGATGAACTGCCTCAGTTCTTCAACGTTCTACTAGGGCATATGTCAATTGTTGGTCCACGACCACATATGCTCAAACACACCGACCAATATTCAGAACTAATCAAACATTATAAGGTTCGGCATTTTGTGAAGCCGGGCATTACAGGCTGGGCACAGGTAAATGGTTTTAGAGGCATAACTGATGAACTTTGGAAAATGGAGAAAAGAGTTGAGTATGATATGAAATATCTGGAAAAGTGGAGTTTTATATGGGATCTCAGAATTGTCTTTATGACAGTACTAGGCAAAGACACATTTAAGAACGCAATGTAATACAATAATAATTAATTAATATAATAACAAGTATGGCAAAAGTAGCATTAATAACGGGTATAACAGGACAAGACGGTTCGTATCTTGCTGAATTTTTAATTGACAAAGGATATGAAGTACATGGGCTCCTGCGACGCTCATCTTCATTTAATACCGAGAGAATTGAACATCTGTATCTTGACGAATGGGTAAGAGATATGCGCCAAAAGCGATTGGTAAATCTGCACTATGCAGATATGACAGACTCCAGCTCTCTGATAAGAGTAATTCAAACTATAAAGCCTGACGAAATATACAATCTGGCAGCGCAAAGCCATGTTAAGGTCAGCTTTGATGTGCCTGAATATACAGCCGAGACTGATGCTGTGGGCACATTACGATTACTGGAAGCTGTAAGGATTCTTGGGATGGAGAGAACAACCAAAATATATCAGGCATCTACTTCGGAACTTTTCGGATTGGTGCAGGAAGTACCCCAGAGAGAAACTACCCCATTCTACCCGCGAAGCCCCTACGGCGTAGCAAAACTGTATGCATATTGGATTACAAAGAATTATCGGGAAGCCTACAATATGTATGCAGTGAATGGAATCTTGTTTAATCACGAAAGTGAACGAAGAGGAGAAACCTTCGTAACAAGAAAAATAACTATCGCTGCCGCCCGTATAGCACAAAACATGCAAGATAAGCTTTATCTGGGCAACATGAATGCATTGAGAGACTGGGGCTATGCAAAGGACTACGTGGAGTGTATGTGGTTAATATTACAACACGAAACACCCGAAGATTTCATTATAGCTACAGGAGAGATGCACAGTGTGCGTGAATTCTGTACGCTGGCATTTAAAGAAGCCGGAATAAAGTTGAGATGGGAAGGAGAAGGGGTAGATGAAAAAGGTATCGACACACTGACCGGAAGAGTATTAGTTGAAGTAGATCCTAAATATTTTAGACCTACTGAAGTTGAGCTTCTAAGAGGTGACCCAAGCAAAGCAAAAAGGCTTTTAGGATGGAATCCAACAAAAACTTCATTCGAGGAACTTGTAAGGATAATGGTCAAGCATGATATGAAATATGTTAGAAAACTAAAACTTAATGACGCTATAGACAATGAATAAAGACAGCAAAATATATGTTGCCGGCCACAAGGGGCTTGTTGGTTCTGCAATATGGAAAGAACTCGAGTCCAAGGGCTACACCAACCTTGTAGGCAGGACTCACAAAGAATTGGATTTAACAGAGAGTTCATTCGTAAGAAACTTTTTCTATGATGAAAAGCCGGAGTATGTATTTCTTGCTGCAGCTTATGTAGGCGGAATAGTTGCAAACAACACCTATCGTGCTGATTTCATTTTCAGAAACCTACAGATACAAAACAATGTCATAGGTGAAAGCTTCAGACATAATGTGAAAAAACTTTTGTTTCTGGGAAGTACATGTATATATCCCAAGGAAGCTCCACAGCCAATGAAAGAAGATTATCTTCTGACATCACCGCTAGAGTACACCAATGAACCCTATGCAATAGCCAAGATTGCGGGTATAAAGCTCTGTGAGAGCTTCAACCTACAATATGGAACTAACTTCATCTCTATAATGCCCACAAATCTATATGGACCAAATGACAACTTTGACTTAGAGAATAGTCATGTACTCCCTGCTCTAATCAGGAAGATATTTCTTGCTAAATGCCTCCACGACAACAGTTGGAGCACGCTTAGCAAAGATATAACCAAAAGACCTATTGATGGCCTGAATGAAAAGTCTGACATTGACACTATTATACGAGTTCTTGGTCAATATGGCATTGCATCAAGTCATGTGGAATTATGGGGCTCAGGGAAACCAATGCGAGAGTTCTTGTGGAGTGAAGATATGGCCGAAGCCTCAGTCTTTGTTATGGAAAATGTAAACTTTCATGACCTCACCAACGGTAAGAAAGAAATAAGAAATTGTCATATTAATATTGGTACAGGCAAAGAGGTAAGCATAAAGAGCCTTGCATGCTCTATTGCAGATATTTTAGGTTATAGAGGTAATATTAAGTTTGACTCTACAAAGCCGGACGGCACAATGAGAAAGCTTACAGATGTGTCAAAACTGAATGCATTGGGATGGCAGCACAAAGTTGAAATAGGGGAAGGCATTAACATGCTATATGATTGGTATAAAAATGATATTGAGCAGATATAACTCTTGCTTTCGCAATTAAAACTCTCCAATCTACGACCGTAGAATAGGGTGAAATATGAAATTCACTATATTCTACAATCGTAGAACGAGGCGAAATAGAATATGAACTATATTCTACAACCGTAGAACGAGATGAAAAATAATTTGCGCTATATTCTACAACCGTAGAACGAGGTGAAAAAGAATATACACTATATTCTACAA
>CAYFSV010000072.1:0-11558 GCA_964345815.1 uncultured Proteiniphilum sp.
TGACTTGTTTTATTGAAAGTTTTACAGGAAGCTTAAACGAAACTCAGGTTAATACCTTTTTCTTCTGTTTGGCAAACTCTTAGGGGTATCCACAAATGATTTAAGCAATGGTCAACTAATATTTTCTGGTTATTTTGTCAATCAAAAAAGCCGTTTAGAAGTTAATCTAAACGGCTCTAATATTCTGTTTTATATTAAGATTTGGCTACTTTATAATTAGTCCATCTCTTGGAATGCTGAGGATCGTTTGTTTAAATTAGCCTTTTCGAATTCTTCTTTAGATCCAACAAGAATTTTGTCATATTCTCTCAAACCTGTACCTGCTGGAATCAAGTGACCACAAATTACGTTCTCTTTTAAGCCATCTAAGTAGTCCACTTTACCATGAATTGCGGCATCATTCAATACCTTTGTTGTTTCCTGGAACGATGCAGCTGACATAAAGCTATTAGTCTGTAATGCTGCACGCGTAATCCCTTGTAGTATTTGGTTGGCTGTGGCTGGAATAGCATCACGACTTTCAACCAACTTTAGGTCTCTACGCTTAAGTGAACTATTTTCATCACGAAGCTTGCGAACTGTCACAATTTGTCCTGGTTCAAATACTTGTGAATCACCTGCATCAACAATAACTTTTTTACCCCAAATTCTGTCGTTCTCTTCCATTATCTCATGCTTGTCGATAAGTTGCTGTTGCAAGAAACGAGTATCACCTGGTTCAACCACCTCTACTTTACGCATCATTTGACGAACGATAACTTCAAAATGCTTATCATTAATCTTAACACCCTGTAGGCGATATACGTCTTGAACCTCGTTTACAATATATTCTTGAACGGCAGTAGGTCCCATAATTGCAAGTATAGATGCTGGAGTTATGGCACCATCAGATAGTGGCATTCCCGCTCTAACGAAGTCATTCTCTTGCACAAGAATTTGTCTTGATAGTGGAACCATACTCTTTTTCTCTTCTCCTGTTTTGGATGTTATAGTGATCTCTTGATTACCACGTTTGATTCTTCCAAATGAAACCTCACCATCGATTTCTGCAACAACTGCAGGGTTTGATGGGTTTCTAGCTTCAAATAGTTCTGTCACTCGTGGAAGTCCTCCAGTAATGTCACCAGATTTGCCAACGGCTCTTGGTATCTTAACTAGTACGTCGCCTACTTTTATTTGTTCATCTTCTACTTTCGAAACGTGAGCACCTAATGGCAGAGCATAACTTCTAAGAATATCCCCATCTTCATTAACAATATGCGCTGATGGCGCCTTTGTTTTATCTCTTGACTCAATGATGATCCTCTCCTTTAATCCTGTTTGCTCATCAGACTCAACCTTGTATGTTACTCCTTCTATGAAGTTATCAAACTTAACCGTACCAGTTGCTTCCGACACAATAACGGCGTTAAATGGGTCCCACTCGCAGATAAGATCGTCTTTCGATACCTTATCTTTATCGTCGAAATACAGTTTAGAACCGTAAGGAATGTTGTGAGATAGTAGAACTATTTTTGTATTAGGATCCACCAATCTCATCTCAACTAGCCTGCTAACTACAACTTTATATGACTTGCCTTCTGAATCAGTTGCTTCAACATATCGAAGTTCATCAAACTCAAGAATACCATCATACTTTGTAACAATTCTACTTTCGGCGGCAATGTTAGAAGCAATACCCCCAACGTGGAACGTTCTTAGTGTAAGCTGTGTTCCTGGCTCTCCAATTGACTGAGCTGCTATAACTCCAACTGCTTCGCCTCGTTGAACCATTTGACCGCTAGCTAGGTTTCTACCATAACATTTAGCACATACTCCCTGTCTAGATTCGCAGGTTAGTACCGATCTGATTTCTACGCGCTCTATAGGAGAATCCTCTATCTTTTCGGCAATTTCTTCCGTAATCTCTTCACCACTACTTACAAGTAACTCTCCTGTTGTTGGATGTTGAACATCATGAACAGAAACTCGTCCAAGGATACGTTCGTAAAGTGAAGCTATAACCTCTTCATTATTTTTTACAGCTGATGCTGATAGCCCTCTTAGAGTTCCACAGTCGCTTTGAGTAATAATAACGTCCTGAGATACATCCACCAAACGGCGTGTCAAGTACCCAGCATCGGCAGTTTTAAGAGCCGTATCCGCAAGTCCTTTACGAGCACCGTGTGTCGAAATAAAGTATTCGAGAACTGAAAGTCCCTCTTTAAAGTTTGAAAGAATAGGGTTTTCAATAATTTGTGCTCCATCAGTTGCACTCTTTTGAGGCTTAGCCATCAAACCACGAATACCTGAAAGCTGACGAATTTGCTCACGTGAACCACGAGCACCCGAGTCAAGCATCATATAAACTGAGTTGAACCCTTTGTCGTCCTCCGAAAGCTGTTTCATCAAAATGTTTGAAAGCTTTGAGTTGATATGTGTCCAAGTGTCAATGATTTGGTTGTATCGCTCATTATAAGTAATGAATCCCATATTATAGTTATCCATTATTTGCTCAACCTCAGCATATCCTTCTTGTATAAGCTCTTCTTTCTCTTTAGGAATAATAACATCATCAAGGTTGAATGATAGACCTCCTTTGAATGCCATTTTATATCCTAAGTCCTTTATATCATCTAAGTATTTGGCTGTTGCTGCAACTCCGCACGTTTTAATTACTTTTCCAATAATATCGCGCAACGATCGTTTCGATAATAGTTCGTTTACATATCCTACTTCTTTCGGAATGTATTCGTTTGTAATTACTCGACCAACACTTGTTTCATGCATCTTGCGAATAGGGTTGCCTTCTTCGTCAATGTCATCAACTATTACCTTAACTAATGCGTGAACATCTACTTGTCCTTCATTATATGCAATAATAGCTTCCTCCTCACCATAGAAAGTCATTCCTTCCCCCTTTGCACCAGGACGTATCTTGGTAATATAGTAAAGACCAAGTACCATGTCTTGTGAGGGCACAGTAATAGGGGCACCATTTGCGGGGTTTAGGATATTGTGAGAAGCCAACATCAATACTTGTGCTTCCAAAATAGCCTCGTTTCCAAGCGGAAGGTGAACAGCCATTTGGTCACCGTCGAAGTCAGCATTAAATGCAGTACACGCAAGTGGGTGCAACTGAATAGCTTTACCTTCGATTAGTTTGGGTTGAAATGCCTGAATTCCAAGTCTGTGTAGAGTAGGGGCACGGTTCAATAGAACTGGGTGTCCTTTCATTACATACTCTAGAATATCATAAACAATAGGCTCCTTTCTATCAACAATACGTTTTGCAGACTTCACCGTCTTAACAATACCCCTCTCTATCAGTTTCCTAATAATGAATGGTTTGTAAAGTTCCGCAGCCATATCTTTAGGCAAACCACATTCGTGCATCTTAAGCTCGGGACCCACTACAATTACTGAACGTGCAGAGTAGTCAACACGCTTACCTAGTAAGTTTTGACGGAATCTTCCTTGCTTACCTTTCAAACTATCCGAAAGTGATTTAAGTGGTCTGTTTGAGTCTGTTTTGATAGCGCTTGATTTTCTAGAGTTATCAAATAGTGAGTCAACAGACTCTTGTAGCATCCTTTTTTCGTTACGTAAAATAACGTCAGGTGCTTTAATATCAATTAGCCTTTTCAGACGGTTATTTCTGATAATAACTCTTCTGTAAAGATCATTTAAGTCTGATGTAGCAAACCTACCACCGTCCAATGGAACAAGAGGACGTAAATCTGGTGGGATAACTGGAACTACTTTCATAATCATCCAGTCAGGTTTGTTTATGTTGCGTGATTCTCTAAAAGCTTCCACTACTTGTAGTTGCTTTAGAGCCTCATTCTTTCTTTGTTGTGATGTATCGTTATTAGCCTTGTGGCGTAGTTGATTTGCTAATTTGTCAAGATTTATTCTTTCAAGCATCTCTAAGATACCTTCAGCTCCCATTTTTGCAATAAACTTATTAGGGTCACTGTTATCTAACAGGTGATTGTCTTTTGGAAGATCTTCTAGCAACTCTAGATATTCGTCTTCGCTTAATAAATCTTTTTCTTCAACCTTATCAGCAAGCACTCCAGGTTGTATAACTAAATATCTCTCGTAATAAATTATAGAGTCTAGTTTCTTTGTCGGAATCCCTAAAAGGTATCCAATCTTATTAGGTAGTGATCTGAAATACCAAATATGTGCAACTGGCACAACAAGGTGAATGTGTCCTGTACGTTCACGTCTAACCTTTTTTTCAGTAACTTCAACACCACATCTATCACAAACAATACCTCTATAGCGAATACGTTTATATTTACCACAGTGACACTCATAGTCCTTCACTGGTCCAAATATACGCTCACAAAATAAGCCGTCACGCTCGGGCTTATATGTTCTATAGTTTATCGTTTCAGGCTTTAACACCTCTCCTGATGAGCTCTCAAGAATAGACTCTGGAGAAGATAAGCTGATGGTGATTTTTGAAAAGTTACTCTTTATTTTATTCTCTTTTCTAAATGCCATAATATTTACTGTATAAAGAGTTGTTTTAATTTTAAATGAAATAGTAATTGATACTTTATTCGAGCGAATAATGTCTTTTTGATATCGACATTATTCATACTCGAATTATTCAATTACATTTAAGAAAATCTTGTTAGTCAAGATCCATGCTTAAACCTAATCCTTTGAGTTCGTGAAGTAGTACATTCAACGATTCGGGGATTCCTGGTTGTGGCATGGGTTCTCCTTTAACAATTGCCTCGTAAGTTTTAGATCTACCTATAACATCATCTGATTTTACAGTAAGAATCTCTTGAAGGGTATGTGATGCTCCGAAAGCCTCTAATGCCCACACCTCCATCTCTCCAAAACGCTGACCTCCAAATTGAGCTTTACCACCCAATGGCTGTTGTGTAATAAGAGAATAAGGTCCAATCGATCTGGCGTGCATTTTATCTTCAACCATGTGCCCTAGTTTTAGCATATATATTATACCTACTGTTGCTTGCTGGTCAAACCTTTCACCAGTACCTCCATCATATAAATATGTTTTACCAAATCGAGGTACTTGGGCTTTATCTGTCCAATGATTTAAATCATCAAGTGATGCTCCATCAAAAATTGGTGTTGCAAACTTAATCCCCAGTTCTTTTCCTGCCCATCCAAGGACTGTTTCTAAAATCTGTCCTAGGTTCATACGAGAAGGCACACCTAGTGGGTTAAGAACTATATCCACAGCGGTACCATCAGCTAAGAATGGCATATCTTCTTCTCTAACAATTTTAGAAACAATACCCTTATTTCCGTGACGGCCTGCCATTTTATCACCCACTTGGATCTTTCTTTTCTTTGCTACATATACTTTGGCAATTTGCATAATCCCCGAGGGAAGTTCATCACCAATGGTTAGGTCAAATCGTTTACGCTTTAATTCAGCATCTAACTCTTTATATTTACGTAAATAATTAATTACTGTTGTTCTAATAAGTTCATTTTTATCAGAATCATTAGTCCATTTACTTAATTGTACAGACTCGTAGTCTATATCAGAAAGAACTTTTACTGTGAATCTTGCACCCTTAGGTACAATATCCATATTTGTATAATCTTTTACTCCTGCAGATGTTTTGCCATCTGTTAGATGCATTAGCTTTTCTATTAAAAGCTTTTTCAACTCTTCTAGCTTATTTTCATACTCCTCATCTAGCTTAGGAAGTAATGCCTTATTTGAAAGTTTTCCTTTTCCTTTCTTTGCAGCTTTTGCAAATAGGCTAGTTTTTATAACTACACCATTTAGCGATGGTGATGCTTTCAGAGATGCATCTTTCACATCTCCTGCTTTGTCTCCAAAGATTGCTCTAAGTAGCTTTTCCTCTGGTGAAGGATCTGATTCTCCTTTTGGCGTAATCTTTCCAATCATGATGTCCCCAGGCTTAACCCTAGCACCCTCACGGATTATACCATTTTCATCTAGCTCTTTAGTTGCCTCTTCGCTGACGTTAGGAATGTCTGATGTCAATTCTTCCAAGCCTCGTTTTGTTTCACGAACTTCTAGTGAGAATTCTTCAACGTGAATTGATGTGAATACATCATCAATAACTAATCTTTCATTCAGAACTATAGCATCCTCAAAGTTATACCCTTTCCAAGGCATGAAGGCTACTTTCAAGTTTCTACCTAAGGCTAGTTCACCTTTTTCAGTCGAGAAACCCTCTGTAAGAATATCTCCCTTAGTTACTTTCTGACCCACTCTACAAATTGGTTTCAAGTCGATAACCGTATTTTGATTGGTCTTCCTGTATTTAGGGATATTATATGTTTTAACTGATCCTTCGAAGCTTGTGTATTCTTCTTCCTCAGTTCTGTTATATTTAATTTTTATTTGTGTAGCATCAACCTCTATGATTTCACCCTCACCCTCAGCTATAATTTGAGATCTTGAATCTTGAACTAATCTTCCTTCAATTCCTGTAGCTACAATCGGTGAGTCACTTTCAACCAATGGCACAGCTTGTCTCATCATGTTAGACCCCATCAACGCACGGTTTGCGTCATCATGTTCCAAAAATGGAATAAGTGAAGCAGCAATAGAGGCAATTTGCATTGGCGAAACATCCATCAAGTCAATTTCTTCTGGTGCTGACACTGGATAGTCAGCTTCAAGTCTTGACTTAACTCTTGGAAGAATAAATTTGCCCTTTTCATCTAGTGGGGCATTACCTTGTGCAACAAGTTTTTCCTCTTCTTCCTCTGCGGATAGGTAAATAACTTCATTGTTATTTGTATTAACTACTCCATCCTCTACTTGTCTATAGGGTGTTTCAATAAAGCCAAGGTCGTTAATTTTAGCATACACACACATTGATGAAATCAAACCAATGTTTGGTCCCTCGGGTGTTTCAATTGGGCAGAGTCTGCCATAGTGAGTGTAGTGTACGTCACGAACCTCAAATCCAGCACGCTCACGTGAGAGACCTCCAGGTCCTAGAGCAGATAAACGTCTTTTGTGTGTTACCTCTGCCAATGGATTTGTTTGGTCCATGAATTGTGATAGTGCATTTGTACCAAAGAAAGTATTAATAACAGAAGATATAGTCTTCGCATTAATTAAATCAATTGGGGTAAATACCTCATTGTCACGCACGTTCATTCTTTCACGAATGATGCGTGCCATTCTGTTAAGTCCGATGCCAAACTGTGTATATAATTGCTCTCCAACTGTTCTTACTCTTCTATTGCTTAAGTGGTCTATATCATCAACCACAGTTTTTGAGTTAAGTAATTCAATCAGATACTTTATTATCTCAATTATATCCTCTTTCGTCAGAACTCTGATACTGTCGTCAATGTCTAAGTTGAGTTTTTTGTTCATTCTATATCGACCTACATCTCCTAGGTCATATCTCTTATCTGAGAAGAACAAATTATTGATAACTTCACGTGCACTTGAGTCATCAGCAGGCTCTGCACTACGAAGTTGTCTATATATATGTCTTATTGCATCAATCTCCGAGTTGCTCGGATCTTTTTGCAATGTATTGTAAATTATACTATAATCGGAGTGATTAGAAGTCTCTTTGTGTATTAATATTGAGGCAACGCCAGATTCGAGTATATCCTCAACGTTACTTTCATCAAGTATTGTCTCACGTTCCATTACGACTTCGTTTCTCTCAATTGACGTTACTTCGCCAGTGTCCTCATCCACAAAATCTTCCATCCATGTTTTAAGAACTCGGGCAGCAAGTTTACGACCAATATTTTTCTTGAGATTGCTTTTGTTTACCTTGATTTCTTCGGCTAAGTCAAAAATCTCAAGTATATCTTTATCACTTTCAAATCCAATGGATCTTAAAAGAGTTGTAACAGGCAACTTTTTCTTTCTGTCGATATATGCATACAGAACATTGTGAATGTCAGTTGCAAACTCTATCCACGAACCTCTAAATGGGATCACTCTTGCAGAATATAAAAGGGTGCCATTAGCGTGTACACTTTGACCAAAGAAAACTCCAGGTGAACGGTGTAATTGTGACACAATCACGCGTTCGGCACCATTGATTACGAAGGTTCCCTGTTCTGTCATATAAGGAATAGTACCTAAGTAAACATCTTGAATTACTGGTGCGAAATCTTCGTGATCTGGGTCAGTACAATATAAATAAAGTTTTGCCTTAAGTGGTACACTATAAGTTAGACCCCTATCGATGCACTCTTCGATTGAATAACGTGGCGGATCGACAAAATAATCTAAAAACTCAAGGACGAAGTTGTTCCGAGTATCAGTTATAGGGAAATTCTCAGAAAAAACTTTGAATAATCCTTCTTTTTTTCTGCTTTCGGGGGGTGCGTCTAGTTGAAGAAAATCTCTAAAAGATTTTAGTTGAATTTCCAAAAAATCTGGAAAGTCTAATGGGTTTTTAATTGACGCAAAATTTATTCTTTGTTGGGTGTTAATTGAAGACATGACGATGAGTTTTGAACTTAATATGTATATTGACACAAAAGGTTAAGAATCTTCACCTGAAGATTCCTAACCAAATTAACCTAATTGGAGCCAAATATTATTTAAGTTCAACTTCCGCTCCTGCTTCTTCTAGTTGTTTTTTCAATGCTTCCGCTTCGTCTTTTGCAACTCCTTGTTTGATTTCGCTTGGTGCGCTATCAACTATATCTTTAGATTCTTTCAAGCCAAGACCTGTCAATTCTCTAACAGCTTTAACAACAGCTAGTTTAGCTGATCCAGCGCTCTTAAGAATTACATCGAATGAAGTTTTTTCTTCAACTTCAGCTGCATCAGCAGCAGGTCCTGCAGCAACCGCAACTGCAGCAGCAGCGGGCTCTATTCCGTATTCAGTTTTTAAAATTTCAGCAAGTTCGTTAACCTCTTTAACTGTTAAGTTAACTAATTGTTCAGCAAATGCTTTTAAGTCTGCCATTTTTTTATTTATTAAATTGATTACTAATTCTGATTTGTTGTAAAAATTAATTTTCTTTTTCCGATAGTGTTTGGAGAACTCCGTGTAGAGTTACGCCACCGGACTGTAGAGCTGAAATAACATTCTTGGCAGGTGACTGCAACAATGTGATAACTTCTCCGATAAGTTCTGTTTTGCTCTTGATGCTTACAAGTTCTTTCAGCGTCTCTTCTCCGATAAAGAAGCTTTCTTGTACGTATGCAGCTTTTAGTGCTGGTACTGTCGCTTTTTTCTTCTTGTACTTTTCAATAAGCTTTGCAGGTGCGTTAGCATTATTAGAAAACATGATTGCTGTATTACCCTTAAGTGTTGGGAACAACTCTTCATAGTTTCCTTCTAGTGTCTCTAATGCTTTACGCAATAAGGTATTCTTCACCATTAACAGCTTGATATCCTCTTTAAAGCACTCTTTTCTTAATATACTAGTCTTCTCCGCATTAAGCGTCGCAATGTCAGTAAGGTAGAAATGTTCGTACTCCTTAAGATTCGCTGCAATGTTTTCTATTATAATGTTTTTATCTTCCTTTTTCATAGATTCTTACTTCTTTATAATTAAATCTCTTCAAACGACTTTACGTCCACTTTAATTCCTGGACTCATTGTACTTGAAAGATAAATACTTTTTACATAAGTACCTTTTGCAGCTGTCGGCTTCAATTTGATTAGCGTTTGAATAAATTCTTTTGCATTTTCAAAAATTTGAGTCGAGTCAAATGATACTTTACCTATAGAGCTATGAATAATACCTGTTTTATCTACTTTAAAGTCGATTTTCCCTTGTTTAACCTCTTTAACAGCTTGCGCTACGTCAGGGGTTACTGTTCCACTCTTTGGGTTTGGCATCAACCCACGAGGACCTAATACACGTCCAAGAGCACCAATCTTACCCATTATTTGTGGTTGAGTGATAATCACATCAATATCAGTCCAACCTCCTTTAATTTTTTCGATATATTCATCTAATCCCACATAATCAGCTCCTGCGTCAGTCGCAGCTTGTTCTGATTCTGGAGAGCATAATACAAGAACTCTTACTTGTTTCCCCGTTCCGTGTGGTAAAGAAACAACGCCCCTTACCATTTGGTTAGCTTTTCGCGGATCCACGCCTAAACGCACATCGATATCCACAGATGAATCAAACTTAGTTGAAGTAATCTCTTTAACTAGTTGTGATGCCTCTTTAAGTGAATAGGATTTTCCCTCTTCAATTTTGCTCAAAGCCAACTTTCTGTTTTTTGTAAGTTTACCCATGTCTTAATTGAAGTTTAATTAGTTATTTTCGGGAAATTCCCCTTTTACTGTAATACCAAGGCTTCTAGCCGTTCCAGCTACCATTTTCATTGCAGATTCTACATTAAAGCAATTAAGGTCTGTCATTTTTTCTTGGGCAATAGTTTTAACCTGATCCCAAGTAACTTCAGCAACCTTTTTACGGTTTGGTTCTGCCGAACCCCCTTTAATTTTTGTAGCTTCAATTAATTGAACTGCAACCGGTGGTGTCTTAACAATAAAATCAAAAGACTTGTCGGTATAATAAGTAATTACCACTGGCAATACTTTCCCGGCTTTGTCCTGAGTTCTGGCATTGAATTGCTTGCAAAACTCCATAATGTTAATCCCTTTAGATCCTAATGCAGGACCTACTGGGGGAGATGGGTTTGCAGCTCCTCCTTTGATTTGTAATTTTAGTTGTCCAGCAACTTCTTTAGCCATTTTTTTGATTTTAAATAATTACGGTTTTTGAAACACATCAAATAATCTACAGAATATGCGTAACCAATTTCTGAATTATTCTTTCTCTACCTGCAAATAGCCCAACTCGAGAAGCTGAGCCCTTCCAAAAATTTTAACCATCACTTTGAGTTTCTTGCGATCTTCAGAAACCTCCTCGATAACTCCCGAGAAGTTACTGAAAGGACCGCTAGTAACCTTAACGTTCTCACCAACATAGTATCTTACATCCATTTCTTCACCAGCCTCTTCCAGTTCATCTACAGTTCCCATTATTCGTTTAACTTCAAGTTCGCTCAACGGTTGTGGGTTTGTAGTTGTTGGTAAGAAACCAGCAACATAATTAATGCTTTTAAGTTGATGAATAACTTCTCCCACCAGTTCAGCCTCTATAAGCACATAACCGGGAAGATAAGCACGCTCACGCATCACTTTCTTACCGTTACGCATAATATAAGTTTTCTCTGTGGGAATAAGTACTTGTGAAACGTAGTTTCCTAAATCGGTTTTTTTCATTTCTGACTCAAGATACTCTTTGACTTTATTCTCTTTTCCACTAACGGAACGCAATACGTACCATTTTTTTCTGTCTTCAGCCATTTTTCTCTTAATTCAGATTTTTATAAAATTCCATATAGTAACCTAACAGTCCACTCAAACAAAGAATCCATACCGAAGACAATTAAAGCTATTATAATGGAAGCTATCATAACAACAATTGTGCTACTGCCCAATTCTTTAGGAGATGGCCAAGATACTTTATAAACTAGTTCGTTATAAGAATCTTTTATTTTTGCAGATATTTTTTTCATTGATAATTTCAATCTTTTTTGCACGGGTTGAGAGACTCGAACTCCCGACACCTGGTTTTGGAGA
>CAYFSV010000073.1:0-11448 GCA_964345815.1 uncultured Proteiniphilum sp.
ACAGCAGCCAAGTAAGCATTAATTGTATTTATTGAGTTTTAGCGGACAGCAATGAATAAAAAAACAAGATTGTGAAAATAGAAAAGGGAGCAAAGCTTTATATTAGCTGGTTGCTCCCTATGCATTTATACTAATTGATAGAGGATTTACATCTCCATATTGTGAAAAACGTTTTGAACATCGTCGTCTTCTTCAAACTTTTCAAGAAGCTTTTCTATTTGAGCTTTTTGTTCCTCATCTAATGTTTTTGTGTCATGTGGAATCCTTTCGAATTCTGCCGAGTGAATTTCAAAACTATTATCCTCAAGATATGATTGAATTTCGGCATATGATTTGAATTCACCGTATAAATATATAGTGTCTTCATCTGCCACTACTTCATCCACTCCGTAGTCTATAAGGTCGAGTTCTAAATCCTCAAGTGATACTCCCTCTTTTTCTGAAACTTTGAAAACACACTTATGGTCAAATAGAAACTCGAGGCTTCCTGTGGTGCCCAACGAGCCGCCATATTTATTGAAATAGCTTCTTATGTTAGCTACTGTTCGGGTTGTGTTGTCGGTAGCAGTTTCTACCACAACTGCCACTCCGAATGGTCCATAGCCTTCATAAACCACCTCTTTATAATCTGATGCATCTCTGTCGGTCGCTTTCTTGATGGCTCGTTCTACGTTATCTTTAGGCATATTTTCTTTTTTTGCCTGCTGAATCAGAACGCGTAGTCGTGGATTGGTGTCTGGGTCAGGTCCTCCTGACTTTGTTGCAATTGTAATTTCTTTTCCAATCTTTGTAAATACTCGAGACATATTGCCCCAGCGTTTTAGTTTTCTTTCTTTGCGATATTCAAATGCTCTTCCCATATTCTGGTTATTGGCTTTTTAATAAATATGTTTGTTACTAATATTTATGCATCATTAGCGTAATGATGCGTTCAGTTCTTTTTCTAGGTTGTGTTGTATCTTTTTCATCACTGCATCAATCTGCTTGTCTGTAAGTGTCTTCGATTCATCCTGTAGCATAAAGTTGACTGCATATGATTTCTTTCCTTCAGGAAGATTTTTGCCTTCGTAAACATCAAATAGCGAGACTTGCTTCAGAAGCTTTCTTTCAGATTTGAGGGCTATTTGTTCTATTTCTGCAAACTTTACACTTTGATCTATTAGCAAAGCTAAGTCGCGGCTAACTGCAGGGAACTTTGATATTTCTGAGAATTTTACCTTGTAGTTTTCAGTCTCTTTCATAAGTGCGTCCCAGCTCATCTCGGCATAAAACACATCAGTGTCTATATCGAAATCGTCAAGTACCTTTTTGGATACAACACCAAATGAACCAATATTTCGTCTATGAGACCTTATGGTCATTGCAGATGAGTAAATTGAGTTTTCGAGCTCTTCAAAGATTACTTGCTTGTTTCCAATACCTATTCTTTTGAGAATGTTTTCAATTGCTGCTTTTAGTTCAAATACAGAGCTGTTGCTCTCGTTGGTAGCCCAGCTTTTTCGAGTTGTTTTTCCACAAATCCATAAAGCAATACGTGTATCTTCGCTATATTCGGCAAGTATATTGTTGTCGCGTTTCTTTTCGGAATTATAATTATAGCAGTTTCCAAATTCATACAATCTCAAATCACCATGTTTTCTGTTTCTATTGTAGGCAATGCTTTCGAGTCCTCCATAAAGAAGTGTTTGCCTCATCACTCCTAGGTCGTTGCTCAATTGATTGAGAATCGAAACATTGTTTTGAATTGGATACACATCATTATCTTCGTAATAAGATCTGCTAGTTAATGAGTTGTTCATGATTTCATAGAAACCACTTGCGGTAAGCTGCTCTGAAATTAGTGTTTGCAGATTATATTTTCTGTCTGTAGCTGTCTGATAAGAAAGATTGGACTTAACAGAGTCTCCAAACTCGATGTTATTGTATCCATAAATTCTTAGAATCTCCTCTATCACATCCACGTCGCGCAAAACATCCACTCGATATGTTGGAATATTGAGAGTTAGCTCTGTTTCTGTTTCGTTTTCTATGGTTATCTCTAAGCTGTTGAGAATGTTTTTTACTGTTTGTTTGTCTATTTCTTTACCAATCAGTTTGTTTGTCTTGTTGTATTCAAGTTTTACGGTTGGCTGTTTGATAGGGTTGGGGTATATATCTCTAATTTCACCCTCAATTGTGCCCCCCGCAAGTTCTTTTATCAACATTGCTGCACGTTTCAAAACATATATTGTGTTGTTTGGGTCAACTCCACGTTCGAAACGGAAGGATGAATCTGTATTTAATCCATGACGACGAGCGGCTTTTCTTACCCAAGTTGGGTGGAAGTATGCTGACTCTAGAAATACATCCGTAGTTGTTTCGGTTACTCCAGATGTATTGCCTCCAAATACTCCTGCAATACACATGCCCTCATTATTCGAATTACAAATCATGAGATCATTTTCGTGTAACTCTCGTTCTTCCTCATCAAGGGTAGTAAACTTGGTCTTGGAAGGGAGGGTGGTTACCACAACTTTGTTTCCAGTAATATATTTTGCATCAAAAGCATGCATGGGGTGTCCCGTTTCGTGAAGGATGAAGTTGGTTATATCAACTATGTTGTTAATCGGGCGAAGTCCTATAAGTAGGAGCTTGTTTTTCAACCAATCGGGGCTCTCTTTGACCGTAACATTGCGCATAGTTAGCCCAGAGTATCTTGGGCAAGCCTCTGAGTTTTCAACTACAACATCAATCCCACCATCTTCTTTATCTATTGCAAATCCATCAATTGATGGTTTAGTAAGTTTATATTCAATGCCTGCTTGTTGCAAATATGCAGCTAAATCTCTAGCAACACCATAATGCGAAGTTCCATCAACACGATTGGGAGTAATATCTAACTCAAAAACATAATCGCTTTTGATGTTATAGTAATCTTTCGCAAGAGTTCCTATCTTAGCTTCATCAGGAAGTACAATTATTCCATCACTTGCAGTCCCTATTCCTATTTCATCCTCCGAACATATCATTCCGTGAGATTCTTCACCTCTAATTTTAGAACGCTTTATTGTTACTTCGTTATCTCCAAAATATATTTTTGTGCCTATTGTTGCTACTACTACTTTTTGTCCTTCAGCCACGTTGGGTGCACCACAAACGATGTTGAGGGGCTCCTCATCACCAACGTTTACAGTGGTTAGACTTAGATGGTCCGAACCTGGATGTGGTTTGCAGGTTAATACCTCACCAATAACAAGACCTTCAAGTCCGCCACGTATGCTTTGTATTTCCTCTACTCCTCCTGCTTCTAGTCCTATAGATGTTAGTGCATCTGCTGTTTGCTGAGGTGTTAAATCGAATTGAATGTACTCTTTGAGCCAGTTGTATGAAATGTTCATTGTTTTATATTAATTTGATCAGTCTAGAATTGAATCTAGAAAAACGTTCAAAATTACAAAATAATTGGCTTATCTCTTAATTATTTGTCTCTTAATGCTATTACTGTATTGAAAATATAGTTATTAATGTAGTTTTTTGTGTAATATTGGTAGTAATCAGATTGATTCCTCTAGCAAATCATTTTCTTAGAAATTAAAACCTAAATATAAAAAATCATCCCAAGTAGAGTATTTTACATCTGGCATGTATTTATATCTGGTTTTTCTGATATATCTATATCTCTCTACTCCTAGATACAATTTGTCTGAGAGGTTGTATTCTGCTGTTAAGCCTATGAGGTAGAGCCTAGCCACACTTCTGTCACCTTGTGTGTCTAGAAAACTTTTCTCATAATTTGTGAGGTCTTTAAAGTCTAACTCTTCGTCATATCCCATCCATGTATATATATTGTAGTTTTCGGCTCGTAGTCGTATATTTAATCTCTTGTTGAAACTAATTTGTGTTTGAGCCTTTAAACTAAATCCGCTCCCCATATTATAATCTCGTTCATCAATCTTGAAATGGTCTGAAATACTAGCACCGAGTGCTATAGCATTAACAAAATATTTACCCTCAAGACTAAAACGGTCACCCTCTCTTTCAATAAGCACTCCACTGCCTAGTGATGCGGCTTCGGATATATAATAGGGTCTAAATTCTGTGTTGTCAGATTTGATAACCTTAGAGTTGAAGTAATTGAAATGTTGAAAAAATCCCCCGAACAACTGCCAATTATTTTTATTATATAATTCGTAGGTTCTTAATGCTCCGACTATATTGATTTGTGTTAGTGAGAACTTTGATGCTACAAAGTCTAATTGGGCTTTTGCCTGGAACCACTCAAAGGGCTTCTCTATTTCATAATCAAACACCTCACCATAGTCAACTGATGCTTTAGCTCCAACTCCGTATTTCTGTGTGTTATCGTGATCTGTTATATGCCGCACTCCCATTGCTACACTTCCATGCATAGGATAGTGTGGTAAATGGTTACCTCTAGTTGCCTCTGATTGCCAAGCTTTGCCTGTGGCTAGTCGGTTTACTAGTCTTGTGGGTGCAAGTAATCCTGCAAACATCTCTCTCATAAATCTCTCTCTGCCCGTTGTTCGATTGTCCAGTACTAAATCCGAGAGTCTGAAAGTTATCTCTCCTAGTGCCATACCTCCAAAAGTGGTTGCAATTAAATCGTTTCTTGATGGGGGCTCATTTTCCATGGCAAATTCCCACATGAGGCTTCCACCAAGTGTGAAGGGAAGGGAGCCGTAGAAGGAGTATCCATTTGCTCTGGCGGCATTAAAATATAATGAACCATGATATGGATGACCTATCAAATTTGTAGAAAACTTATCGGAATCCCAGACAGGGTATGTTTTCAAATTTCTTTTTATGGAGTTAAGGCTAATATAGGCAAAGTCTTCATGCATAATGTATCTATTGAAGGTCCATATACCCATGTTAACTCCAAATCCAATTGTGGCAGCTCGTAGTGGGTTCTTGTCTGGTGTGTAGTATGTGCTTGTGTCTTTTGTTGCAATAGTATCCTCATGGTGTGTGTCTTGACCGTAAAGATTCACTCCAATTATTGTGAAAATAAATATTAAGTATGTCTTTTTCATCTCTTTCTTTATTCTCAAAATCATATTGCTCTAATTTCTTTTATTGTCTGATTCGGTTTGAAGTTATTATTAAACAGCAACCGTGCAAATACAAGACTTGCACGGTTCAAATTATTAAAGAATAACCATAGTTTTATTGTGATATACTTCTATAAATATGCACTATAAAAGGTTGACTGAGTTGTCTAGAATCCTCTGATTGCCTTTACGCCTGGCAGTGTTTTTCCTTCAATCATTTCAAGAAGTGCGCCACCTCCAGTTGACACATAGGATACATCATTAGCCTGTCCAAACTTATTGATACAAGCTACGGAGTCACCACCTCCCACAAGAGAGAATGCTCCATTTGTCGTTGCCTCAACGATAGCATCTGAAACCACTTTAGAGCCATGATCGAAATTGTCAAATTCAAAAACCCCAACAGGACCATTCCAAAGGATAGTTTTTGACTCTTTGATAACATTTGCGAAATCCTCTTCAGCTTTAGGTCCAATGTCAAGACCTTGCCATCCTTCAGGGATTTTGTCAGCATCTGTAAATTTTGTGTCAGCTTCATTGCTGAATTTATCTGCAATTTTTGCGTCAGTAGCTAATACTAGGTTAACACCCTTTTGTTTAGCCATTTCTACAATTTCTTTTGCAAGGTCTAACTTATCCATCTCTACAAGTGAGTTGCCAATTTCACCGCCATCAGCTTTCACAAATGTGTAGGTCATTCCACCTGCTAGAATTAGATTGTCAACTTTATCAAGAAGGCTTGTTATAACTTCAATTTTAGATGAAACTTTTGAGCCACCCATAATAGCTGTAAATGGACGTTGAGTCTCCTTCAATACTTTCTCAACCGAGTTGACCTCTTTTTCAAGTAAGTATCCAAACAATTTGTGGTCTGCATCAAAGTGTTCTGCAATTAGTGCAGTAGATGCATGAGCGCGGTGAGCTGTTCCAAAAGCATCATTTACATAAACATCAGCATAGGAGGCTAGTTTTTTAGTAAACTCTTTTTGAGATTCTTTTACAGCCTTCTTTGCTTCGGCTATTTCCTCTTCAGATGCATCTTCATCTAAGCCACGAGGTTTTCCCTCTTCCTCAGCATAGAAACGAAGATTTTCTAAAAGTAGTGCTTCACCTGGCTTTAGTGATGCTGATTTTGATTTTGCTTCTTCACCAATACAATCGTTGGCAAATTTCACCTCAACATCTAAGAGCTCGGAAAGACGTGGTAGAACGTGTTTTAGGCTGAACTTTTCGGCAACACCCTTTGGGCGACCTAAATGTGAGCCTATTATAGCGCTTCCTCCATCACTTAATATTTTCTTTAGTGTAGGAATTGCAGCACGAATACGTGTGTCATCAGTGATGTTAAAGTTTTCATCGAGTGGAACATTTATGTCAACTCGAACAAATGCCTTTTTGTCGGCAAAATTGAATAAGTCCATTGTTTGCATAGTTATGTATGTATTTATTTGATTATTATGCTATTTAGCCTTGTGTTAACAGAATGCTTTATGATAATCTTGTGAAAAGTTCAAGTTCTATCTTCGTTATTCTAATAACAACAAAAGCAACGATTTGATTAAAAAAATCAATAGTTGCAAAAGTACTAAAAATATATCTTATAGTTTTGAATTTTTGATTTGAAAGTTTATAAATTATTTATAATGACTTCATAAGTAACAGGAATAGCCTTTCTGTACATAGCCATCACGCCACAATATTTGTCGAATGATAATTTACATGCTCTCTCTACTTTGTCTTTGGGAAGATTTTTGCCCTCGAACTCATAAATAACTTTCATCTCGGTATAAGTAATTGGGTGAGTTTCGCTTAAATCCGCATCAATACGTACATTGAATTTGGTTGGTGTAATCCTCATTTTCTTTAGTATCTCGACTACGTCCATGCTTGTGCATCCCGTTGCTGCCAAAAGCAGTAGTTTTTTTGGTCTGGGTCCTGAGTCATTTCCTCCTGCCTCTTTTGATAAATCTATTGTGATGTTGTGCCCATCCAAATCTGTTTCAAAAGTGTTGTTCTCTTTCCAAATTGTGTTAATTGAATGCTTCTTCATTGTCAAAATATTTATTATAGTCTGTTTTATTTACTTTGTCTACATAAGATTAACAATGACAAGCTATTATAGTTCGATGTCGTTGTGGTACTATTTGTCTGGATAATTTGCCGAATAGGGTGTTTTTAATTTCAAAATGTATTGCAATTGATTTCAAAATGATTATTTTTGTTGAAAAAATGAAGATATGATAAGTAGTGATACTAAAGTTTTGCTTATTTACACTGGAGGAACCATCGGAATGGTTGAAAACAATGAAACTGGTGCTCTTGAGGCTTTCAATTTCAGTCATTTAAAATCAAATGTTCCAGAAATGAAGCGTTTGAATTTTAATGTGGATACTTATCTTTTTGAGCCCCCAATAGATTCATCGGAAATTAAGTTGAAAAATTGGATTGAGATAGCTAAGGTTGTTCAAGTGAATTATGAGAAATATGATGGTTTTGTTATTCTACACGGAACCGATACCATGTCTTATACAGCTTCGGTGTTGAGCTTTATGTTGGAGAATTTAACGAAGCCAGTTATTCTTACAGGATCTCAATTGCCAATTGGCAAATTAAGGACTGATGGAAAAGAAAATTTAATTACTGCATTGGAAATAGCGGCTGACAAAGATGAACACGGCAAACCAATAGTGCCCGAACTATGTGTTTATATGCAGAATCTATTGATGAGGGGAAATCGCACCACAAAAATAAATGCGGATAACTTTAGTGCCTTCAATAGCCCTAATTATACGCCACTCGCAGAAGTGGGAGTTGATATTAGATATCATGATAAATTTATTTTGACACCTGACTTCTCTAAGCCAGTAAAGTTCAATTATCATTTGGATGATAATGTTGTAATCATCAAGTTGTTTCCAGGAATTCAAGAGAGTGTGGTGAGGGCAATTTTGTCTGTTAAGGGTTTAAGGGGGATTGTTTTGGAGACATTTGGCTCGGGCAATGCACTTCGTGACCAATGGTTTATTGATTTATTGAGTGAAGCATATGATAAAGGAATTGTGGTTGTAAATGTAACCCAATGTTTGTATGGTAATGTTGAGATGCACAGATATGAAACGGGTCAGCATCTTGAGAGACTCGGAGTTGTTTCGGGACACGATATAACTACAGAGGCTGCGCTTGCAAAATTGATGACACTGTTGGGTAACGGAAAAACACCAGAAGAAATAAGACATTTTATGTCTATATCTTTAAGGGGTGAGATGAGCTAGATGCTTCTTTGGAACTTGATTTTATTTTGTGAGTATCTCATTACTAATCTATTTATCATTTTTAATAAGCTTTGAGTTACCAAACTCAATGAATTTGTTTACTTTTGTGTCGAATGTGCCTTGCACACAAAGCTTGGTAATTTGAACAAACTATGGGAAAGAAAACAAAATCAAATAATAAAGAAAATATAAAGAAGAGATCATTTAAGCGTAGCTTCATAAAGCTGTTATGGGCTGGCTTTTTCTCAATTGTTGCAATTAGTGTTATCGCTTTTTCGCTTATTTCATCAGGTGTAATAGGTTATTTGCCTAATATTGATGAATTGGAGAATCCTATCGATAAATATGCTTCACAGGTTATCTCGTCGGATGATCAACTGCTATTTACTTATTCTCATAGTTCAGATAATCGAATGTTTATTGATTATAGTGAGTTGTCTCCAAACTTAATTGATGCATTGATTGCAACTGAAGATCAGCGTTATTATACTCACTCTGGTGTGGATGCTATTGGTTTGGGACGTGTTATATTTAAAACTCTTTTGTTTCAACATGAAAGTAGTGGTGGAGGGAGCACAATTACACAACAATTGGCTAAACTTTTATATTCACCAAAGGCAAGTAATAAACTCCAACGTGCTTTTCAGAAACCCATCGAATGGATAATCGCTGTTAAGCTTGAAAGGCAATATACTAAAGATGAGATAATTAATTTGTACTTAAATAAGTATGATTTTAATTACGATGCAATCGGCATAAAATCAGCGGCTAAAACATATTTCAATAAAACTCCAATTGAACTAAACCTGCAAGAGTCGGCAATGCTAATCGGAATGCTCAAGAACTCTTCACTATACAACCCAGTGAGGCGTGAAGAGATTACAAAAAGCAGACGAGATGTTGTTTTGTCGCAGATGCGTAAGAATGGATTTATAACTCGTGCCGAGAGTGATTCTTTAAGACAACTTCCTATAGAACTCGATTTTAAAAGAGTTGATCATATCTCTATACCTGCGCCGTACTATCGCCAACATCTAGCAAAAGTGATGATGGCTCAGAAGCCAAATAAGAAAAACTATGCCTCGTGGCAAGCTCAACAATTTTTGGAAGATTCCATATCATGGGAGAGAAATCCCCTTTATGGGTGGTGCAATAAGAATAAGAAATCTGATGGGTCAAATTATAACATCTATACAGATGGGTTGAAAATATATTCAACGCTAGACTCAAGAATGCAACATTATGCTGAACAAGCTGTAGAAGAGCACTTGGGAGGGTATTTGCAAAAGCATTTCACTGATGAGAAAAAGGGTAAAAGATATGCACCATATGCAAATGATGTGGCGGATAAGGTTGAGAACCTTATGCGAACAGCAATGCGACAAACTGATAGATATAGGGTTCTGAAAAAAGAGGGATGGTCGGAAGAAAAAATTCTAAGTAATTTTAAGGATGAGCCTGTTGATATGAAGCTGTTTTCGTGGCAGGGTGAGGTTGATACGGTAATGACTCCTTGGGATTCTATACGCTATCATAAAGGTTTTTTGAGAACTGGATTTATGGCTATGAGCCCGCTTACTGGGCATGTGAAGGCATATGTTGGTGGACCTAACTTTTCGCATTTTAAATATGACATGGTGTCAAGTGGAAAAAGACAGATTGGCTCAACTATTAAGCCATATCTATACACTCTTGCAATGGAAGAGGGGCTCACCCCATGTGATGGAACCATACACGAGCCACAAACATTGATAGATGAAAACGGAACTCCGTGGACTCCTAGAAATGCTAATAATGCAAATCAGGGATCATTTGTAACCATAAAATGGGGGCTTCAAAATTCGAGCAACTGGGTAACGGCTTATTTAATGAAGTTGTTCTCTCCTTATGCCTTTTCTAGATTGCTTAATTCATTTGGACTTAAATCTAAAGCAGACCCTGTGGTAGCACTTGCATTGGGTCCCAATGATGCTTCGGTTTATGAAATGGCTGGTGCTTATACTGCATTCGTAAATCGTGGGATTCGTGTCGAACCTATGTTGGTTACCAGGATAGAGGACTCTTACGGTAATGTGATATCTTCTTTTGTTCCCGAAACTCAAGAGATTTTTAGCGAGTCAACTTCCTACAAGATGATAGATATGCTTAAAGCCGTAGTTGACGGCGGAACCGGATCTCGCTTGCGTAGAATTTATAACCTGAAGGGTGAAATGGGAGCTAAAACAGGAACTACTAATGATAATTCAGATGCATGGTTTATGTCGTTTACTCCCGAAATAGTTGCAGCTTGTTGGGTGGGTGGCGAGGAGCCTTCAATTCATTTTGACAGAATGCTTTATGGGCAGGGTGCCGCAGCGGCCCTTCCAATTCATGGCTTATTCTATCAGAAGATATATGCAGATAAGAGTTTGAATATGTTAGATAACGGGGTCTTTGAAATTCCAGAAGAATATCGAAATCCTTGTGTTGATCAGCAACGTTATTCGTCAGACTTTTATCAAAGTAACGAGCCCATAAAAAAGGATGAGGGTATAGATGATATGTTTGACTAATAATCGAGAGCGTAGGGAGATTGTTCACCCTCTATCTCACACCACCGTGTATACTCAAGCACTCGGTGGTTTTTTTATTTTGTGACTGTGTATAATTTAATGACAAATTGCATAAGTCTATATCATCACTCACCACTTGATGCTCTTGTGGGTACCTTTAAGGGTTTTTGCAAACTGAGGAAAGAGTTCTAATCACCAAATTTGCCCCTTTTGTTCGGCAACATAATGCTCAATTACCGAATTTACCCCTTTTGTTCGACAACATAAAGCTAAATTATAGAATTTGCCCATTTTGTTCGGCAACATAAAGCTAAATTGTCAAATTTGCCCCTTTTGTTCGACAACATAAAGCTAAATTACAGAATTTCTCCCTTTTGTTCGACAACATAAAGCTAAATTATAGAATTTGCCCCTTTTGTTCGACAACATAAAGCTAAATTATCAAATTTGTCCCTTTTGTTCGGCAACATAAAGCTCAATTACCAAATTTCACCCTTTTGTTCGACAACATAAGGCTAAATTATCAAAATTATCCCTTATAGCACCTGAAGAAAGGGCATAAAAAAAAGGCTG
>CAYFSV010000074.1:0-11244 GCA_964345815.1 uncultured Proteiniphilum sp.
GCAAGCCACATATTTGCAAAGTCGCTTTGTAGATATAGCTTTTGTCTATCTACTTGTAGCTCCTGATTGCTAATGCGTATTCGAGCATTTTTTTGTTCTCTCTTACGATTAAAACCATCAAAAATATTAAATCCTAAAGTCACACCTGCACTTGGTCCCCAATTTCGTTGTTGGTCTAGGGACCCGCTATTATAATTGTAGTGTGTAAATCCATAACTGCCATTAAGTCGCAAGTAGGGATAATTCTGACTTTGCAGAGTTCTTAAGTCAAGCTCGCTCAATCTTTTATTCTTTTGTGATAGAAGTAACAATGTGTTGTTTTCCATCATATCTGAATACAGTTGGTCCTTTTGTAATAATCTGTTTACTGATATTGTGCTGTCGGCTGCCGAAAAAGCATTCTCTGGATTGTGAAGTCCCATTAGTTCATTTAGTCTTATTCGTGAGCTATGTAGCACTTCGTATTGCTGTATTAGCTGAGAACTGTCGGTATTGAAATCCACTTTTGCTTGTTGCAAATCTAAACGTGAAAATGAACCAATCTGATATCTTGCTTCCACCACACGCAATCTTTCACGTGATAGGTCAACAGCTTGTTGCAAATTTTTCATCAACTGTTTTTGTTGCACATAATTGTAGTATTCTGCCGAAATGTTGGCAATAAACTCCTCGATGCTATGACGAGTGTTGAGTTCGCCCATTGTTTGTAGCTCCTTCAATCGTTTGTGATTTGTTTGCACCTTAAAGCCCTCAAATATTGTCCAATTGAGATTTACTGCAGCATCCAGAGTTTGTGTTCCCGTTGTAGCAATGTCGGTTTTGCTTCCACCTGCTGGAACATTGTCAGCAGAGTTTTCTCTAATATTATATCCCGAGTTTAGCCCAATAGTTGGCAAAAAACCTGCATTGCCTATAGTTACATTGTTATCTGATATTCGCTGTTCGTTGCGCACAATTTGCAAATCATAGTTGTTTTCGAGCCCTATTCTGATAACATCGTTTATATCTAGCACTTCTTGCGCCTGCAATGAAATAGACGCAAGTAGTGCTATAACAATAACAACAAGTTTATTTATTATTTTATTCATTTTAGTCTTCTTCTTTTTCTTTTCCATTATCTCTTTTCTCTCTGTCGGTTGACAAATAGATATACATAGCAGGAACCACAAACAGCGTTAAGAATGTTGACACAAGCATACCACCAACAACTGCCACTCCCATTGCAATTCGTCCGTTGGCTCCTTCACCAGTAGCCAATGCCAAGGGCAATAGCCCTAGCACGGTAGAGATACTAGTCATTAGAATTGGTCGCAATCTTTGATTAGATGCTGTAACTAAAGATTCAAATTTGCTCATACCAGCTATTTGTCGTTGATTGGCAAATTCCACAATTAGGATACCATTTTTTGCAACAAGCCCGATAAGCATGATAATACCAATTTGACTATAAATATTCATTGTGACGCCAAATATCCACATAAATAATAGAGCTCCAAATACAGCTAATGGAACGGTAAACATTATCACAAATGGATCTTTAAAGCTTTCAAACTGTGCTGCCAACACAAGAAAGATAAGCACAATGGCAAGTCCGAAAGCAAACAGCAAACTAGATGAACTCTCTCGGAAATTTCGTGATTCTCCTTCAAGTGATGTTCTAAATGTGTCGTCGAGCACCTCTGATGCTATTCTGTCCATCTCTTCAAGTCCTTGTCCAAGCGAGTAACCTTTTGATAAGCCTGCCGTTAGTGTGGCAGAGTTAAATCTGTTGTACCTATAAAGTTGTGGTGGGGCAACTGTTTCTTCAAGTGTAACCAAATTATCCATCTGAATCATTTGGCCAGCATTATTCTTAATATAAATAGTTTTTAAATCTAATGGAGTATTTCGTTGTTGACGATTTATTTCGCCCAACACCTGATATTGCTTACCATTCATATAAAAATAGCCCATTCGCTGTCCACTTAGTGCATATTGCAGCGTTTGACCAATATCGCGCGTGCTAACTCCCAATAGGGCTGCTTTCACTCTATCAATCACAATCCTAGTTTCAGGTTTTGTAAACTTCAAGTTCACGTCAGCCATCTGGAAGTAAGGACTCTCATTCATTTTTTCTAAGAAGGGAGGAATAAACTCCTGAAGCTTCTGAATATTCGGAGCTTGCAATACATATTGTATAGGCATACCACCACGGCGACCCCCAAACGATGATGTTTGATGAACGAAGGCACGCGCCTCAGTTTCGTTTCTCACAGCCAATGTCAAATCATCTGCAATCTCCATCTGGCTGCGGCTACGAACTCTCATATCGGGAAGTATAATTCTTGCCATGCTAAAACCACTTCTTACAAACGAAATAACAGCATCTCTTTCATAGGCAACTGAATCGGCTATCTCAGATATTTTTTCGTTATAATCTCTCGCAAATTCAAACGTGGCTCCCTCAGGGGCAGACGTTCTGATCATAATCTGCGAGCGATCTTCAAGTGGTGCCATTTCCGCTGGAATAGTGTTCCACAAAATTGCTGCCACCACAATTGATATTATCGTGATAGGGTAGATCAACCATTTTCGCTTCAAAAATCCTCGTAATGCTTTGTCATATATTGTATTCATAAATCTAAACACAACCTCTGTGCGCATGTAAAACTTATCTTGTTTCTTTTTGCGAACAAGTAGTTTCGACGAAAGCATTGGCACAAATGATAGTGCAACAAATGAAGATATAATAACTGCGCCTGAAATAACAATGCTAAATTCACGAAATAGTCGTCCTGTCATTCCCTCAAGGAAAACGATTGGGAAGAAAATTGCCACCAATGTAATGGTTGTAGATATCACCGCAAAGAAAATCTCTTTAGAACCCTCAATTGACGCTTCACGAGGTTTCATGCCCTGTTCCACTTTTAAATATATGTTCTCGACCACCACAATGGCGTCATCCACCACCAATCCCACAGATAGTACTACAGCAAGCATCGACAACACGTTGATCGAAAAACCTGCGGCATACATTATAAAGAATGTCCCTATCAGAGAAATAGGGATAACCAACGTAGGAATAAGCGTAACTCTAAAGTTTCGCAAGAAAATAAATATGATGATTACTACTAATATAAATGCAACAATTACTGTCTCTTGCACCTCGTCTATAGAAGAGCGAATAAACTGAGTATTGTCAAACGCCACTTCCACATTCACATCATCGGGCAAGTCTTTTCGCATTTGCTCAATTCTTTCTCTCGCCTCGTCGGCAATTACTATCTGGTTGGCACCTGGTTGAGGAATCACCACGCAACTCACCATTGGATAACCATTTCGCTTCATCAAGCTTTTTCGGTTTTCACTATCAAGTTCGGCAGTTCCGATATCACCAAATCTAACGATACGGTAATCATCTTCAATAATAACCATATTGTTAAACTCAACAGGGGTTTGCATCAGTCCCATTGTCCTGATAGCTTGCTCAAGGTGGTCACCCTCAATACTTCCAGCTGGAAGTTCAATATTTTCTCGGTCCAATGCACTCTTCACATCCATTGGTGTGATGTTGTAGGCTGCCATGCGCACAGGATCGAGCCACAATCGCATCGAATATCTATTCTCACCCCAAATCTCGACTGCGCTCACGTTAGAAATTGTTTGCAGTCGTTCCTTCACTGTAAGCTCAGCAATTTCCGATAGCTCCAAAAGCGATCGGGTAGGGCTTTCAACCGTAATTTGCATAATTGGATCGGCATCGGCATCAGCCTTTGCCACTGTGGGAGGATCGGCATCACGTGGTAGATATCGTTGTGCACGCGAAACTTTGTCACGTACGTCGTTGGCTGCCGTTTCCATATCCACACTTAGTTCAAACTCAACGGTTATGCGCGACATTCCCTGACTACTCTGACTCATTAGTGAGCGAATGCCCGGAATACCATTTATATTTTGCTCAAGAGGTTCCGTAATTTGATTCTCGATAACTTCGGCGTTAGCACCAGGATACGAAACCGATACAGTGATAATTGGGTTGTCAACGTTGGGATACTCTCTCACCGCAAGACTTGTGTAGCCAATTACACCAAATATGATAATTATTAAGACAAGCACTGTTGCCAGCACAGGTCTTTTAATACTTAATTCGGATAAATTCATTTGTTTATTCTCCTATTGAATTGGGTGCAAAATTTGAGATAGAAACAGGCATACCGTTTCTCAACTGCATCACACCTGTGGTTAGCAATGTGTCGCCAGCTGCCAAGCCAGATAATATCTGAACATGAGATGCCGTTCTATACCCTTTTGTAATTTCCACTTCTTGTGCCACTCCATTTCTGTAAACGTATGCAATATCACGACCAAGCTCCGTTATACTCGAAATGCTAGGAATAACAATTGCATTAGGAATCTCGCTCAGTAGAGCTTCAATGTTTCCCGAAAGACCAGGCTTAAGTTTGCCATCAGCATTTGCGTATCGTGCACGAGCTTTCAAAGTAAGTGTTCTAGGATCTAATTGCGATTCAACTGCATAAAGCTCAGCTTTATAAACATTCAAATCATTTGCTACAGTGAATCTTATTTCTGATCCAGGCTTAATTTGTGATACCTGATTTTCATTCATCGAGAACTCCAGCTTAAGAGGAGATATTTTTGTTAGCTTCGAAATCTCTGTTGTGGGCGAAGCATATGCACCCACGCTCACTTGGCGCAATCCAATCATGCCGCTAAATGGTGCACGAAGCTCTGTTTGCTCTATTCTTGATTCAACAAACTCTATATCGGCTTTTAGTTTTTCAAGCTCAGTGTTCACCGATTGATAGGTCTCCTGACTTATTGCATCCTTTTCCAACAATGTTTTTTGTCTATACACTCTATCCTCAGCTAATGGCAATTGTGCTTTCAGTTTTCTAAGTTCTGCCTGGAGTGGTGCGTCATTTATTTTTGCAAGCAATTGCCCTTTTTGCACTGTGGCTCCTTCAGAAAAATAGATGTTGGTTATTTTTCCTGAAGTCTCAAAGGTAAGGTTCACCTCTTCATCTGGAAGCAAAATTCCTCGTGCAATATATAAATCGCTTCGCAATGTTTGTGGTTCCAAAACTGTAGCCGACACGCTCAATTGTTGACGACCACCGCCAGCAGCACGACCAGGTGCACCAGGTGATTTTTCATTACTCGGTCCGAATAGTGCTTTGATTTTTGGGAGAAAAATCATTCCCAATATCAACAGACCGATCGCTGCCAATACAATTATTCTGTTTCTCTTGTTCATTTGTAAAGTGTAAATTTCCACAAATTTAAACATAAATGCATCAAACATTCATCCTATCTCATTCTTTTAGTTTTATTAAAAGTAGATTATAGACAGACACTATCTTTATATCGATAGAATATGTGTTTGTGTTAAAATGCATCAACGTTGAGCGTCTGTAATTAACACTTGAAAAATCATCGCCGAATTTAATAGTAAACAAGCATATCGAAACACATTATTACTATTAATTTTAAACCAACAATGGTTTCGGACGTTATAGTCTATAATTGAAATCTATGGTTTCATTTAAATATTATTACAAACATCTTTAAACTACAACAATTATGTCACAAAAATTAAACAAATATAGCAGTCACGTAACTCAAGATGAATCACAACCTGCCGCTCAGGCAATGCTTCATGCTGTGGGACTCACCGACGAAGATTTTACTAAACCACAAGTGGGTATTGTAAGCGCAGGATGGGATGGCAATCCTTGCAATATGCATCTTAATATGTTTGGTGAGCATGTCAAGTTTCATGTAAACAAGTTGGGATTGGTGGGGCTCAATTTTTTCACTATCGGCGTTAGCGATGGGATATCGATGGGAACAGATGGTATGAGATACTCACTTGTATCACGCGATGTTATAGCCGACTCCATCGAAACCAACGCTGGTGCTCAATGGTACGATAGCATTGTAGCAATTGTGGGCTGCGATAAAAATATGCCTGGCGCTGCCATTGCACTTAGTCGTCTCAATCGTCCTTCTCTTATTATATATGGTGGCACCATTGCAGCAGGATACTATAAAGGCCAAAAATTAGATGTAGTTTCCGCTTTCGAGGCATTAGGTCAGAAAGTTGCAGGAACAATTAGCGAAGAGGATTATAAACAAATTATAGCTCGTGCCACACCCGGAGCAGGTGCATGTGGAGGAATGTACACAGCCAACACAATGGCTTCGGCGCTCGAAGCATTGGGCATGAGTTTGCCATACACATCATCAAACCCTGCAAATAGCAACGAGAAAAAAGCAGAAATGCCACAAGCTGCAGCAGCAATCAAAAATCTAATCGAAAAAGATATAAAGCCAAGTGATATTCTCACAAAAAAATCATTTGAGAACGCCATTCGATTGGTTATAGTGTTGGGTGGGTCCACCAATGCGGTGATGCACCTTATAGCAATGGCCAAAGCTGCAGAAGTGGACATTACGCTCGAAGATTTTGTGCGTCTGGGAAAAATTACACCAATGCTTGCTGACTTCAAACCAAGTGGCAAATATGTGATGGAAGACTTGCAGGAGCAAGGAGGAACACCGGCTGTACTTAAATTTATGCTCGAAAATGGCATGCTTCATGGCGATTGTCTAACAGTGACGGGCAAAACCATGGCCGAAAACCTAGCCGAAGTGCCAGGGCTAAAGATTGGGCAGGAGATTGTGCAGCCTCTCGACAAGCCGATTAAAAAAGATAGTCATATTCGTATTTTATTTGGCAACCTAGCTACTGAAGGCGCAGTTGCAAAAATCACAGGCAAAGAGGGAGAGTATTTCGAGGGTCCTGCTCGTGTGTTCGACAGTGAGCAAGAAACAATTGATGCTATGCTCAACAACAAAGTGAAGAAGGGTGAGGTGGTAGTTATTCGCTATGTGGGACCAAAAGGAGGACCCGGAATGCCCGAAATGTTAAAGCCAACCTCCACTTTGATGGGCGCAGGATTGGGCAAAGATGTTGCACTAATCACTGACGGGCGTTTCTCAGGCGGCTCCCACGGTTTTGTTGTGGGTCACGTAACTCCCGAAGCGCAAGTAGGAGGCAATATAGCCCTTGTTCGCAACGGCGACCCTGTACGCATTGATGCAATCAACAACACAATCGATGTGTTAATTTCGGATGAAGAGCTAGCCGAAAGAAAATCTCAATGGGTTGAACCACCATTGAAAGCCAAACGTGGTGTGCTATACAAATATGCAAAATCAGTTTCGTCGGCATCAGAAGGATGTGTAACAGATGAGTGATAAGGTTACAAATAATTGTTGTAAATTTGTCAACAGTTATATAACACTCACGGATATGAGACGAGCATTATAATCATTCCTACATATATGAATGAAGCGAGTCTCATATAAAACAATTGAGAAAAATAAAACATCCATATGAAAAAACTTCAAATAGAGATACCTATATTGCTGCCAGGAATTCCTGATGATAAAGACCCATGCGTTCAAAACTTTATAAAAGTGATTCGCGAAGAAAAAGGGGTAGAAGAAGTTCATGTGGTTGACCAAGGAAATGGAGGTGTGCCCAAGCTTTGCTTTCACTACAATCCGAGTGTGATATCAATTAGTCGCATTCGACGATTGGCAACGCAAGTAGGCACCACCATTACCGAAGGGATTGGACATCAGCTGCTTGAAGTGAAAGGGGTTCGCCACACACGACATGCGCGCACCATCGAACAATCGTTGCGAGAATTAGATGGTATGATTGAAAATTCGGTATCACTTTCAGGCATGGTTAGATTGGAGTATAACCGAGAGAAACTGAATGAAACAAAAATATTTGAAGCACTCAAAAAAGAGGGGCTCTCTATTCCCAACAAATCGGTGAAGGCTTCTCGATATCTCAAAGAGATACAAAAAGACCTAGAGAAACAAGTTCTTGAACATGATCATCAGCATGACCATGATCATAGTCACGACCACTCTCATGGTGGCATTTTTGGTGAGCGCACCGATTTGATTTTCTCAATTATCTCTGGCGTTTTTCTGGCAATAGGTTTTGCTTTCACATTCGTAAATGCAATACCCTCATGGTTGACTATCGGCACCTTTGTGGTTTCGTATCTGTTTGGCGTATACTACACATTGCTCGAATCTATTGAAAGTCTTAAGAAAGGTAGCTTTGAGGTAGACTTCCTAATGCTTGTTGCAGCCATTGGCGCCGCCGTATTGGGCAAGTGGATCGAAGGCTCGCTTCTTCTTTTCCTCTTTAGTATGGGGCATGCACTTGAGCACCATGCAATGAACAAGGCTCGCAAATCCATTAAAGCATTGTCGGGGCTTGCCCCCAAAACAGCATTGCTCAAAAAAGATAATGTAGTAAAAGAGGTAGATATTAACAAAATAGAAATAGGCGACACCATTGTGGTGCGTCCAGATAGCAAAATCCCAGTCGATGGCGTTGTCACACTAGGGAAGAGCAGTGTTGACCAAGCTGCAATCACAGGCGAAAGCATCCCTGTTGACAAAATACCTGTTGAGGATACAACTATCGACTATTCTCAACTAAAAGATATAAATCCCGAGAACAGAGTATATGCGGGAACCATCAATGGTAGCGGATCTCTTGAGGTTCAGGTTATCAAGCTATCAAAAGATACAACGCTTTCGCGATTAATCACATTGGTGAATGAGGCGCAAACGCAAAAGTCGCCCACACAAAGATTTACTGATAAGTTTGAGAAATATTTCGTGCCATCAGTTCTTGGCTTGGTGGTTATCTTGCTATTTGCTTTTCTTGTTATCGACGAAACATTTGGCGATAGTTTCTATCGTGCCATGACGGTTCTTGTTGCATCAAGTCCTTGCGCATTAGCTATTTCCACACCAAGTGCGGTGCTCAGCGGAGTGGCTCGTGCAGCACGTGGCGGCGTGCTCATCAAAGGAGGACGACCGCTTGAAGATTTGGGAATGCTCTCTGCGATAGCATTCGACAAAACGGGCACCCTCACCGAGGGTAAACCAAAACTCACCGATGTGGTTACACTCAATGGAATTTCCGAAACGGAGCTTCTTCAAATAGCCATTGCCGTCGAAAGTCTGAGTGATCATCCCTTGGCCCACGCAATTGTGAGAGATGGCACTGAGCGACTCGGCAATAATATCAACAACAATGCTCAAAATCTTGAGTCGGTAGCGGGCAAAGGCATTAAAGCAACTATCGAAAATGATGTCGTTTATATAGGAAATCTTGCTCTTCATAACGATATTGACCATGTGAAGCCTGATGAAGATATAGCCAATCAGATGCTACAGCTTGCCGAAAATGGCAACACCACAATGCTAATTCGTCGCAACGATACCTATATTGGTATCATAGCACTAATGGACACGCCACGCCCTGAGGCAAAAGCTACACTTCAAAAGCTCAAAAGCCAAGGCATCAAACGAATGATAATGCTCACTGGCGACAATCAAAAAGTGGCAAACGCTGTGGCAAGCGAAATTGGCATCACCGATGCATGGGGTGGGCTGCTACCCGAAGAAAAAGTAAGCGCTATCAAGAGCCTCAAAGCAAACGAGATGCGAGTGGCAATGGTAGGCGATGGTGTAAACGATGCTCCTGCCATGGCAAACAGCTCGGTGGGAATAGCTATGGGAGCAGCTAGTTCCGACGTAGCACTCGAAACTGCCGATATAGCCCTGATGGGCAACACCCTCGACACACTTCCATTTGCAATAGGCTTAAGTCGCAAAACCCGCCAAATAATCAAGCAAAACCTATGGATTAGCCTCGGTATGGTTGCCATCCTAATCCCCGCCACTATCTTCGGATTTGCCAATATGGCTGTTGCCGTGGTGCTTCACGAAGGCTCCACCCTCGTAGTTGTTTTCAATGCACTGAGGTTGCTGGGCTATAGGAAGTAGGGGAGGGACCTTTATAGTTTAATTTTACAATAAAAACTGATAAATATGAAAACAACAGCATTAATTACAGGCGCCTCTAGAGGTATTGGAGCCGAATTTACAAAAATATTTGCATCCAAAGGATCTAATCTAATTTTGGTGGCACGCAATGAGAAAGACTTACAACAACAAAAATCAGATATAACTAAACTATACAATGTAGAGGTAGAAACTATTGTAAAGGACCTGTCTGATGGCGAAAATGTACAATCTCTTTTCGATGAAGTTATGCAAAAGGGATTGCGTGTTGATTATTTAATCAATAATGCCGGTTTTGGTGATTATGGCTATTTCGAAAACAGTGATTGGAGCAGACAGGAGTCGATGATTAATCTCAATGTTAATGCCCTCGTTCATTTGTGTCATCTTTTTATTCAATCTTGGAAAGGCAAGCAGTCAGGAAAAATATTGAATGTTTCATCCACAGCATCTTTTCAACCTGGACCCGGAATGTCGGTCTATTATGCAAGCAAAGCATTTGTAACCAGCTTCTCGCAAGCGATAAATTATGAACTAAAGAAATCAAATATCACTGTAACCGCTTTGTGTCCAGGTCCCACGGAGTCCCACTTTGCTGATGCTGCGAGAGTTGATGAATCCAACAAACTCTTGAAAAACCGTAAACTTCCCACATCATTTGCAGTAGCAGAGTTTGGATATAAAGCAATGATGCGTGGCAAATCGGTTGCAATTCATGCAATATCCAACCGTTTTCTTGCTTTTTCTGTAAGGTTCATGCCTCGAAATCTCATGACTACAATTTCCGCCAAAGTTTTGGAGTGGAAGTGACTAAGATTGGTATCTGGCATATTGCTTTGATGGATTCAGCACTTTTTGAATAAGTAGATCTGAAAATTTAAAATATTACTCGGATGCTGAAATTTAGCAGCCGAGTAGATATTGGTTGTTATTTGTTGAGTTTTAGCACGCAGCGATGATTTGAGATGTAATATAATGAATCTATGTCATTATCGTTGCAACACAATAGGTCGCTTCTATAAATGTTTGGCCCTTAAAGAATCATACTAAACTGTAATAAAACATTAACGATTAAAGTGATTCCTTAGATAATTTAGAATAACTATTCATACGGATTAAATACCAAATATCTTTTTTATTTCATCTACTTTTTCCTGTGCTTCTATTTCTGTTTTAAAGATATTCTTAGTATATCCATGTCCTTTCCATTTAGCATTTTTGACTTTGACGTCTGCAATACTACAACACCTTGGTACTGTGACCCAATAAAAAGTTTCGTCCTCAGAAGGTTTCCATTTAGTCTTACTCATGATTGTTTATTTATACCGTTGTTAT
>CAYFSV010000075.1:0-11155 GCA_964345815.1 uncultured Proteiniphilum sp.
CCTGTATAATAACCACTAATTATAGAGTTATCTTGAATTACCTGCGTGTAATAACTCTTTACTCTCGAATCAGTTTTCATACCCTTAGCCTGCACAGTGGCACCAAGGCGCACAGCCCAATCTTTGTCATCGCAAAGCCATTTGGTTGCTTGCAATCCAAGCCCAAGTTGCAAAGTGGGATTGTATGACTCTATTTTTCTTATTTCGCGTGGCAATCCCAATGGCGTGGTTCCACCAATACTAAATTGTGCATTGATTTGATAATCCATATTATCAGTGAAAAAGCTTTTGAAGCTACCATCATTTGAAGCATTAGCACTTGGTGACGAAATAAATATCAACACCAAAAGTGATGACACAATGAATTTATATGTTATTTTCATTTTGAATATTCTTAATTTTTAAATTATTGCATTAACTGTTTCTATACAAATCCTCTACTCCTCAGTTGTGATTTGCACCTCATCTATATATAATGTGCTACCTATGGCGCCATTAAATATTGCACCCTCCATGCTAGATGAGAATACGATTGTAAACATATACTCCTGTTCTGGATCGAATGATTTGCCATCCACATATTTGAAATCCATCTCGAAAGGTGTCCACTCGTCAGTTTCAAACCTAAAATCATCACTGATACGAGCCACACTCACCATACGAGAGTCTTTGAAATCGTGCGAGCCAGTTAAATAATTATTATCCTCTCTCTTTTCAAAAAGAATGGCATAGGCATCCCAAGTATCTTTAGTCAAACCACTTGGTTCGTTATAAATTTTGAACTCCTCTCCCGCCGTATACTTAAAGTAACCAGACACCGACTTTGGAGCTTGTGAATATGTATATGGTTGTCCAAAACGAGTTGACTCAATTGTGGGACTTGCTAGCTGAAACAAACCTAAATAGAGATTACCAGCAGCAATATACGATTTCATGAGTGATCCTAAGAAACCCGTATCTTTGGTTTGCATCACTGCACCCTTGCCAATATATCCATCATCAGTTTGTGCTGTTGGATAAGCAGACGGATCATCAGCAAAACCAAGACCAGAAGCAATCAAACTAAACCCAAAGTTTCCACTATCCCAATCTTCTTTACGAGTGGACATGTCAAGTGAATAGTCATAAAACTTATGATAAACAGCATCAGAAACAGGTGCTTCTTCGCCAGCCTGTAGCACATTCTCGAAAGAATAAGCTAAAAGCGTCCCCTCATCAACAATAAATTCAATATTGTATTGTTTTTTCCATGCACCGTCTTCAGAAGTCACAGTATAGATTTGAGGAGTTGAGAAATCCAATTCAGTTCCGCTAGCCGGTTCAATTGTGGCACCTTCTGTCAAAACAAATTCAGGAGCAAACGAATAGTTACCTGAAAACTGTCTCAGTCTAAATGTAACTTTACTGTTAGTTATCAAAGGCTCAACTTGCAAAAGCGAAGCCCCATTCTCAATAGAAGCCATTTCTATATCAGCCTCTGTGTTTAGCGCCTCTTCTTTGATACAAGAGGTGAATATTGCACCCACTGCCAACAGCAATGCCGCAATGAAAGCAAATGTTTTTTTGTCTTCATCTTATTTATAATAGTATTAATTTCGCACATTATTATATATGTATATTTTGAAACCTAAAGTCATGTATAAAAAAAAGCCGCATCATGTACTGAAGCGGCTTTTAAGGTGGTGCCACCAGGAATCGAACCGGGGACACAAGGATTTTCAGTCCTTTGCTCTACCAACTGAGCTATGGCACCAACATTTATAAAGTTGTGTTGTGCACATTCATTTCTGAATTGCGATTGCAAAGATAGTCTCTTTTTTGAAACTCACAAAACTTTGCACTAAAAAAGTGAATCTTTTTTTCTCTTACTCACTTAGCTTATTCCATCCCTGAGCCCTAAGCTCCATAAGCTGACCATCTCTAGTGAGCAATGCACTTCCATCTTGGGGTGCCGAGATGTGCCCAATGAGATGCACGCCAGGAATGGCAATAGCCTGATCGTGAAGCGAAAGAGGAAGCGTGAACAATAGTTCATAATCTTCTCCACCATTCATAGCCACAGTGGTCACGTTAAGGTTAAACGTTTCTGCCATTGATGCTGTTTGAAAATCTATTGGCAATCGGTCTTCAAAAATTCTGCATCCCACATTACTTTGCTTGCAAATATGCAAGATATCAGACGACAATCCATCCGAAACATCAATCATCGACGTGGGTTTGATGCCATTGTCTGCAAAGTATTTCACCACATCTTTTCGTGCCTCAGGCTTCAACTGACGCTCCAAGATATATTCTTTTCCCCCAAAGTCGGGCTGTTGCTCTTCATTGCCCGAAAACACCTGCTTCTCGCGCTCCAAAAGCTGTAGCCCCATATATGCGGCTCCCAAATCTCCCGACACAAATATCAAATCGGTCTCTTTTGCACCATCTCTACCCACGATGTCTTCTTTGTTGGCAAAGCCCACGCATGTCACAGAAATTGTGAATCCCGTAAGTGATGATGATGTATCGCCACCCACCAAATCAACTCCATATACCTCGCAGGCTAGCAACACACCTGCATAAAACTCTTCTAAATCTTCAACCGAAAAACGTTGAGATATGCCCAACGACACAGTTATTTGTTGAGGGGTGCCATTCATAGCATATATATCGGAGAAATTGACAACTGCCGATTTATATCCAAGATGTTTTAGAGGGGTATATACCAAGTCAAAATGGATGCCTTCGAGTAATAGATCGGTAGAAACAAGCGTTTGCTTTTCTCCGTTGTCAATTATTGCGGCATCATCTCCCACTCCTTTGATTGTGGTGGGCTGTGTTATCTTAATATTTTGGGTAAGGTGATCTATGAGACCAAATTCGCCAAGCGTAGATATTTCTGTTCGCATGATAGCTGTTATATTTAATATGTGTGGATAAAAAAAGTAAACAAGAAACCACACATCGTGGTTCACTTGTTTACTTATCTGTTAGTTATGATTTAAACTAGATGCGCTCAACAATAGTACGCATAATTTCTGCCATCTTTGGCTGTGCCTCTTTAGCTGCAATTTGAACCTCCTCGTGAGAAACTTCAACAATTTTTCCAATCACACCAAGGTCGGTAATAATTGAGAAGGCTAGTACTTTCATTTTTGCATGATTTGCCACAATCACCTCAGGAACAGTTGACATGCCCACTGCATCGCCTCCAATTATGCGAAGCCAGTTGTACTCGGCAGGTGTTTCAAACGTAGGACCAGTAAGTCCAATGTACACACCATGTTGTAGCTTGATATTCTTTTCTTTTGCTATTTCCATTGCCATCAATCTTAGCTCTTTATTGTAAGCCTCACTCATATCGGGGAAGCGAGTGCCCAGCTCCTCATGATTTTTTCCGTGCAATGGATGCTCGGGGAATAGGTTAATGTGATCTTCAATCAACATGATGTCCCCAACATCAAAGCTTGAGTTCATACCTCCAGCTGCATTAGATACAAATAGATACTCAACCCCTAGCGCTTTGAAAACACGCACAGGGAAGGTTACCTCTTTCATATTGTATCCCTCGTAGTAGTGGAATCGACCTTGCATCGCCAAAACTCTTTTGCTACCAAGCGAACCCACAATTAGTTTTCCGCTATGTCCTTCGACAGTTGAAACGGGAAAATTGGGGATTTCGGTGTAAGGAATTTCTGTTTTGTCCTTTATTTCTTCTGCTAGTTCGCCAAGACCTGTGCCTAGGATAATAGCAACATTTGGAACATCTCCAATTCTACCTTTTAGATAATCAGCTGTTTGTTTGATAGTTTCTAACATGTTTGATAATTTTTTTATTAAATGATTCTTTATCTTTATTCTTTAGAAAAGCAACCTCGATGGGTATATAATATAGATGTTTTTTAATGTCATCATCTAAATAATCAAGGGCTCTTAGCCTAGTTGCATCTTTTTCTGTTGTAATAATTATTTTATCTTCCGCTTCAATATTTGCAAAGCTACTAGATATTAATTTGATATCTTCCTTTTTGAAGTTGTGATGATCTGAAAACACAATAGGCTTAACTTCTTTCGCCCTATTAGTCAGATACACATTAAGTGGCTGTGGCATTGCAATGCCCGTAACCAACAGCACATGCTTGCCTTTTAATTGATTAGTGCCAATTTCATCAGACTCTGCATCTTTGAATACAGGTTTGATGTTGCCATAATCGAAAGTAGTGAAATATAGTTTCTGAAATGGAAACAGGTCTAAATTAGACTCAGATATTCTGAAGTCTAGAGGCGACATTTCTTTCTTGTTTTTGGTCACAACCACTATTGATGCTCTGTGTCGAGCATTGAAAGACTCTCGCAAATTGCCGGCTGGTAGCATCCTATCCTCATGAATGGGACGATTGCTATCCACAAGCAAAACCGAAAGCGATGGTTGAACCCGTCTGTGCTGAAAGCCGTCATCTAGCAGAATTAAATCGGGGCGTTGCTCCTCTGCAAGACTTAATATCTCTTCAATTGCTCGTTTACGGTCTTTGTCCACAAAAACCAATGCTTCTGGAAACTTCTTCTTTATTTGCAATGGTTCATCACCAACTTCCTTTGGGCTAGAATTGATATTGACCACACGAAACCCACTGCTTTTACGCTTGTATCCCCGACTCAAAACACCAACTTTATACTGGGGCGATAATAAATCAATAAGATACTCAATGTGTGGTGTTTTTCCAGTCCCACCCACCGTTATATTTCCAACACAAATGACAGGGATATCAAACTTATATTGTTTTAATATTTTTGAATTGTACATCCAATTGCGAATACCCACAACAATACCATATAGCCATGAAAATGGTAATAACAATTTCCTTATTTTTGAATTGTAGGTACTCATTGGATTGTAACGGTTTAGTTTATTTGATGTTCAAATCGTAGGGCATGCGAGCTTGCATAAAATCCTCTGACTCCATATCTTTCATCATCATAAACAGATCAAAGTTTCCACCCAACCACTCTTTAGCAGTTTTGGCTACTAGCTCTTCTTTATTTTTGTTTAGCAATTCCTCAAATGGCGACTTCATCTTGGGATATTCAAACACTGCATAGCTTTTTCCCAAGTTTGCCAACTCGGCTGCTATCTTTATAGCATCTTCAACACCACCAAGTTCGTCAACCAAACCAAGTTCTTTCGCTTGATTTCCTGTCCAAACCCTACCCTCGGCATACAGCGCTAGGCTATCTTTATTCATGCCACGTCCTTCGGCACATCTAGTTAAGAACAAATCGTAGCCATTGTTTATATAAGACTGAAGCATCTGCGTTTCATTTTCATCAAATGCACGAGATATATTTCCAAAATCTGAAAACTGATTTGTTTTAACAACGTCTGTCGAAACTCCTAGCTTTTTCATTGTTCCTGACACATTGGGAAACATTCCGAATATGCCAATCGAACCAGTAATTGTTGTTGGGCTAGCCACAATTCTATCGGCATTACACGAGATATAGTATCCTCCTGAAGCTGCTAAATCTCCCATCGACACCACTACAGGTTTCTCCTCCTTCAGCTCTGTTATTGCTTTCCATATCTGCTCGGAAGCATATGCGCTACCACCACCCGAATTAACTCGAAAGACAACAGCTTTGATATCTTTGTCATTTTTTAATTTCTCAATTTGGTTTACTAGGTATTTATCTTGAATACCATTTGAGCCACTTCCTGATGTTATATTTCCAACTGCATAGAGCAGTGCAATGGAGTTTGAAGATTTTTTTGTAGCTTTCGACTTCATATTCTTCATATCTGCAATTGACGCTGACTTTATCTTTGCATCCTTATCAATATCCAAAAGTGTTCTGATATAGTTTTTCATTTCACTTTCATATAAAACTGTATCCACTAGATTCTTCTCTAACAAATAGTCAACCTTGCGAAACATCGGAAACTCATCTGCAATAGCATCAATATCTTCTGGTGATATGTTGCGCGAACTTGAAATATCATGCTTCATAAAGCCCCATATATCAGTGAGGAATGAGCTAACTTGCTGTCTGTTGGCATCACTCATTTCGGTTTGGATAAATGGCTCAACCGCTGACTTGTATGTCCCTACTTTAAATATTTGTACCTGAACACCTAACTTCTCCAATGCATCTTTATAAAACATCGGAGTTGACGAAAGACCATGTAAATCTAACGCTCCTTGGGGATTAATAGCTATCTTATCAGCTACCGAGGCAAGCAAGTATCCACTTTGAAGATAATTGTCGGCATAGGCAACTACAAACTTACCACTCTCTTTAAAGCTAATTAGTTCGTTTCTGATTTCGAAAAGAGAAGCACTAGAAGCCGAGAACATTCGCATGTCAAGATAAATTCCCTTTATATTATCATTACTTTTAGCTTTTCTGATTGCACCAATTATATCATTCAATCCTGTTGGCACGTTCGACCCGCCAATAAGCTCGGTGAATGGATCACTTTCGGCAACACGCTCTTGAATCACCCCATCAAGTTTTAAGTTTAGCACAGAATTGGGCTGTGGACTAAACGACTGGGATTTGCCTATGGTATCTGCCATAGAGCCTATTAATCCGAAGAAGATAAGCATTGATATTAGCGAAAATATAAAGCTTGCAATAATAAAGCCTACAACCGAGGCAAACATCATTTTGAAAAAATCTTTCATAATCTAGTGTTCTTTATTGATTTATAAAACAAAAATAAAGAAAAAGGATAACATAACAATCTTATTTCATCTATTTTTTTAATATTCAGCGTTATGAGTAATCGATTAGCTTTTAACCACTTTAAAGATTTGAAGAAAATCCCTTATTTGATGCTTAGAAAAAAAGATGTTACTTTGTAAGCAAATAAAAATTGATTGATAGAAAGATTCAATGACGTAGGTTAACAAAACGTAAAAATGAAGATGTTTCACAATATAGGTGCAACGTTTTCTCTTTTCTATCATCTATAGTATTGAAAGCGTGAAGCATGAATGAGTCGCAGATAATAGCAGCATGTAAGAAAAAGGACCGTAGTGCCCAAAAAGCACTATACGAGCTCTATGCTCAAAAAATGATGGCTGTGTGTTTGCGATATAGCAAGGACTATGAGACAGCTCGTGACTTGCTTCATGATGGTTTTATTCAGGTTTTTCAAAAAATTGGTTCTTTTAAAAACAAGGGTTCTTTTGAAGGATGGATGCGAAGAGTATTTGTGAATATATCACTTGAAAATTATAGACAAGAGCAACGTAAAAATTTAATATATAACGATTATAGCAAAGAGGAGCTTGATCTGTACGAAACAACTCAAGATGACGATCCTCTAGAAATTGGCAACATAGCTAAAAGTGATATTCTGAAAATCATTCAGGAAATGCCCGAAGGCTATAGAACAGTTTTCAACTTATTTATATTTGAGGACATGAGCCACAAAGAGATAGCCGAACAATTGGGCATAGCCGAAAACTCATCAAGATCGCAGTTTTCAAGAGCAAAAGATTTTTTACAAAAGAGAGTGCAATCAATTCTTAAAAAAGAATATTTATAGCAAACTTTATGAACAAAGAAGATATATATAAAAAGCAACTAAACAACTTATTTAGTGATTTTCAGGCGGAAGTTCCTGTTGATGGCTGGGACAAAATTGAGTCCACATTAAATGGAATGAAACGCGCATCAATTGCTAGAAGGAACTGGTACATTGGTTCGGTTGCAGCTGCGGCATTAGTTTTGATTGTTAGTATATTGTTTATTAATACTCCATCAAATGTAAATGAGGTTAATGAACAGCCAGTTGCAAAGGTTACACAATCTGACAACATAACAACAGACAAAATCACTGCCTCACCGATTATCACAAGCAATGAAACAATACTTGCAAAGGCTTCAACTACACACACATATAATAAACAAAGAATCGTTGAAAGCACAAAAGACATTTCGAACAACGCAAAAGAAGATGAGCAAGATAAAACAAAGCCACAAATAGCAGAAAACAAAAGGTCTGAGAAGAAAAGAGAAAACATTTCGAAAGAAGAGATTGACAAACGAATTAAAGAGCTACAGGAAAAGAACAGCTTTGACTTTGTTGAAGATGAAAACATAAGCCACAAAAAACCATTGATGCTTGCTGTGAATGCAAGGGGAGGTCTGACATCATCTCAGAAAACAGCAAATAGCCCAATGAGACTTCGTAGCATGGCATCAAATGATGAGAGCCTAAAACAAGAAGCTTATATGAGCTCGGGATCAAAGAACAATTTGACGGATGATGCAACAAACACTATTCTGGCAAATAAAAATGTAGGGCAAAATAGTTCTGAAATGATACACTCGCAACCATATTCATTTGGAGTAACAGTTTCAAAAAACATTGTTGATCGTCTTTCTGTGGAAACTGGAATTGTTTACACATACCTATACTCGGAAGCTGTAAATAGCAGTGAAGGATATGTAAATGAAGAAAATCAGCAGTTCCATTTTATTGGTGTGCCCATTAATTTCAATTATCAATTTGTGGAAATTGGCAAGCTAAACTTATTTGCCTCTATTGGTGGAATGATTGAAAAAGATATACATGGCGTGTATAAAGGAAAGGATATTGGAAACATGGGCGACATCGCTAGCTCGGAAGGTAGTTTATCAAGAAATGTTAGCCTAAAGAACCCACAATTTTCAATTGATGCAGGAATAGGCGCATCATATCCACTTTATGGTGGGTTAAATATATATGCAAAGATTGGTGGTGCATATTATTTTGATGCAAAAAATTATGAATACAAAACAATATATTCCGACAAAAAAATCATGCTTGATTTGAATGCTGGAATTAGATTTCAATTTTAATAAATTAATAAACAACAAATAATTATGAAGAAACTTTTTTTATTTCTTACAGTACTAACTTTTGGAATTTCACTTTCCTCATGCTTGTCAGTAGGTAGTCAAAATTTCACAGAAACATCGATTGTGTATATCGATAATCATGGGTTCACAACTTATGGCAAAACCCTATCAGGTCGTGGCATCACTAATGATAGAATAAGATTGATGGAGAGCAAAACATTTAAGATTATCTCGTATAGCTGGGAAGAGGAGATGGGAATGACCGAATTAGACGGAACAACCCTGTATAACGTTGCAATTGCAGGCGACCCTATAGATCTTCCGCAAACTCGTTTAGTTACAGGACAAGTGGAGTTTCCTAAGGGCGTTGGATTTAATGAAGTAAAAGCTCCAGCCTATGATAATTATGGGGTGTATTTTGATGATTTCTGGTTATTCGAATACAGCTACAAAGCCAAGGAGGGACAAAAACCAAGTGTTTCATTCTTCCAGCGTCAAAGCGATTCAAGCACACCTGATATCATTGAAGTGGACATTCGTCTTAGCCTAGTAGGTGAGGCTAAAGATGGCGCAGACGAGAAATTATATGGAGATCTTGTTGCAGTTGATATGCAACAAATAAGACAACAATTCTTAGGACCATCTAATAGTAGTGTGAAGTTGAAATTTTACTACTATGAGAAAGAAGGAGAAAACCTAACTTCATCACAAAACACATATGAGATGACTCATTTAGACAGATAATTGAAGAAGCCACACATAATTTTTCAATCAAGGGAGGGGTCCACTGGGCTCTTCCCTTTTCTATGTATATACTCGAGGCTAACAGATTAAATCACACTTGTCTCGAGCCTACAAAACACACAACTCCATTGTTTTTTGAAAATAGGTTACTGATTATTATACCTTAACTACACATCAACATTGAGAACATTACTTCACTGAAATTGCTTCTCGCAACATAAGCACAAGTAAACTCCATTGCTACGTTTCACTAACTACACAGTACACTCAGATAGATGTGCTAGGACATCTTAAAACGACAAGAGGGTAAACCACATTGTGATTCACCCTCTATGCATATTATAATGAATTTATAAACCTGCGGTAAACAGATTTAGTTGTTCAAATTACTCTTCTTCAGATTTCGCTTCTTCTTTTTTGTTAAGCGACTCAATAGCTTTTTGGTTCAATTGCTCTTTTAATGCAGCAAGCTCTTCGATGTCACCCAAAGTTGATTTCTCAATAGATGGCATTGAAACATTAGGTTGCTCATCTCTCTTCGAGCGCTTTCCACCTTTTTTGCTATCATCACCACCACCTTGAACATCTTCATAAACACGGCTGTGTGAAACAATGATGCGTTTAGCATCTTTGTTGAACTCGATAACTTTGAAATCTAGTTTATCATCAACTTGTGCTTGCGAATTGTCTTCTTTTACTAGATGACGTGGAGTTGAGAAACCTTCAACACCGTATGGAAGTGAAACCAAAGCTCCTTTATCAACAAACTCAACCACTGTTCCTTCGTGTACTGAGCCAGGTGTAAAGATAGTTTCGAATACATCCCATGGATTTTCCTCTAGCTGTTTGTGACCAAGGCTTAAACGACGATTGTCTTTATCAATTTCCAATACTTGAACTTCAATTGGTGCACCAATTTCGGTTACCTCGCTTGGGTGTTTGATTTTCTTAGTCCATGAAAGGTCAGAAATGTGAATTAAACCTTCAACACCTTCTTCGATTTCAACAAAAGCCCCAAAGTTTGTAAAGTTGCGAACTGTTGCAGTGTGGCTGCTACCAACAGGGTATTTCTCTTCGATATTCTCCCATGGATCTGGTTTAAGTTGCTTGATACCAAGTGACATTTTTCTCTCTTCACGTTCAAGTGTCAAGATTACAGCCTCTACCTCCTCACCAACAGTTACAAAGTCTTGTGCACTGTGTAGGTGTTGTGTCCAGCTCATTTCTGAAACGTGGATCAATCCTTCTACTCCAGGAGCAACTTCAACAAATGCACCATAATCAGCAATAACAACAACTTTGCCTTTTACAATATCACCAACTTTCAGGCTATCGTCCATTGCATCCCATGGGTGTGGTACAAGTTGCTTCATACCAAGAGCGATACGTTTCTTTTCATCATCAAAGTCAAGAATAACAACGTTAACCTTATCGTCAAGTTGTACAACTTCCTCTGGATGTTGAATACGACCCCAAGAAAGATCAGTAATGTGGATTAGACCATCTACGCCACCAAGGTCGATAAATACTCCGTATGAAGTGATGTTTTTAACAACACCTTCAAGTACTTGTCCTTTTT
>CAYFSV010000076.1:0-11067 GCA_964345815.1 uncultured Proteiniphilum sp.
TTTACCTTATTCTTTACTCTTTGCTCCACCAATATCCAGAATATCAATTGAATTACCACTGAATATCTGAATATCAACCGAACTTCAACTTTAACTTTTAGTTTTTAACTTTTAACTCTCAAAATCCTTATCTTTGTATGTTTTCAATTTAATCAAACATAAAACAATAATTTATCAAACTATATCCGAGCTTTATTTGTTGAAAAAATATAAAGCTATCATTTCGGCAGGATATTACGATTGGAAAAAAATTACAAACTTGATATGAAACAGACAGAAACTTTCAGTTTTAATATGCGAATGCTCTATATATCGCTACTGTTTTTGGTGGGTATAGTGGGCAATGAACCCCTTTTTGCCAACAACAAAGAGAATATCGATCAGATCATAGAGAAAGGGAAAGAGATAATTTATACCAATCCGGAGCAGGCCTCTATCTTTGCCAAGCAAGTAATGGAGATGAAAGGCGATGCTGTAGATAAATCACAAATGATAGAAGCTCTGTATCTCTACAGTGCATCCGAACGACTTTTGGGTAATTTCGACTCCAGCATTAAAGCTTTGTTTGATGCCTTAGAGCTCAATGACAATTCAGATAAAGTAATAAGAGGGAGAATTACTTTAGCCATTGGTACACTATATTCCAGTTTGGGCGACTACAGCAAGGCGATTGAATATAACGATATAGCTACAGCTATTGCCAAAGCACACAACGACTCAGCAGATATTGCATCTTGCTACAATTCAAGAGGAATTATTCATTACAGCTTAGACCAGTTTGATATTGCAGAGCAGTTTTTTCAGCAATCGCTCTTTATCAACAGAAGATTGAAACGTATGAAAGAGATTGCGGGCAATTTAAACAACCTATGTTTGTACAAGGGCGATTTCAGCACCAAGTTAGGGTATATCCAAGAAGCCATAGCCATCAATAAGAACTTAGACGCACAGTGGTCTTTAGCCGAAAACCACAACAACTTAGGTAAACAACTTTTCTATGTGGGTAGATATGATGAAGCTTTGAAAGCCTTAGATCAGTCGTATGAGATAGCCAACAAGATTGGTGCTAAAGAGCTAATTTGTGATCATTATGAATATGCGTCTTGGGTATATGAGGCTATGGGTAATTATCGAGCTGCCTATCACGCTCTTGATCAGCTCTACAATCTGAACAGAACACTGCAACGCTCCAACAAACTGAGAAGTATCGAGCAAGATATAGCTCACCAGCAATTGCAGATGCAAAAAAGGAGAAATGAGATCAATGAACAAAACTATCGAATTGATATTTTGAAACGCAATCTGATTTTGGTGTTGGTAGCCAGTTCGCTCATTGCTTTCATCGGGTTTTTCTTAATCAAATGGTATCGACGAAAAAAAGAGATTGAGTTGGTCAATACCCGATACCAGTTGGAAGCAACCGAGCGTGAAAATGCTGAACTCAAAATTAAGCAACAAAATTTAGATTTAGAAAATCTCAAAGTCATTTTAGAAGAGAAACGAAAAGATATGACAGAGTTTGCACTCTTTCTCAAAAGCCAAAATGAACTATTAGATACCATTCGTAATGAGATAAAAGAGGGCTATTCGATGAAAGGTGACGAGATAAAAAATCATTTGAAGCAGATCAATATGTTTATTCTACAATATAAAAATTCAAATAAGAGCAACAACAGGCTTCTCTCAAACATCGAAGAGCAAAATCAGGAGTTTATCCACAGATTACTGTCACAGCATAGCAATTTGACCAAAGGCGAGCAAGAGCTCTCATCCTTATTGCGTATCAATCTAAGCACTAAGGATATATCTATCATCACGGGCAAGAGCCCAAAAACCATCGATATGAACCGATATCGCTTGAGAAAAACACTAAATCTATCTTCCGAAGAAAATATCAACGAATATCTTCAAAATATATAAAATTCAACCATTGTAGGTATAAGCAAATACTTAAAATCTTAATAATCAAACTAATAATAAATTGGTTGTAGAGATTTGTTTTATAAAAAAACAGCAAATGTAGTGTTTGAATAGAGTTTGTTAGCTTGGAGTAAGCTCTATTTTACTACTATTTTTGCGTCAGATGTTTCATTATAAATAAATTTCTATGAAAAACTTTGATTATTTGATGAAAAAAGCATTCGTTATCTTGATGCTTTTTAGCCTATCTCTTCCGATGAGTTCTTTGTGGGCTCAGACCGTACAGATTAACGGTGTCGTTGTAGATGAGTATGACGAACCTGTAATTGGTGCAAGTGTAGTACAAAAAGGTACTACCAACGGAGTAGTAACCAACTTTGATGGTATTTTTACTTTAGAAGCACCTTCCAACGCAACAATCGTAATATCTTATGTAGGATTTATCAGTCAAGAAATTGAATTGAATGGCAGACAGGATATTCATGTTGTTCTTAAAGAAAATGTAACGATGCTCCAAGAGACAGTTGTTATTGGCTATGGTTCAATGAGAAGAAGCGACCTTACGGGTGCTATCTCTTCTGTTGATGTTGATGATTTAGCAAGTCGTGCGACTACCAACCCTGCCGAGGCACTACAAGGTAAAGTGGCAGGTGTGAGTGTTTTGAAAACAGGTGGTAACGCAGGTGCAGGAGTAAATATCAAAATTCGTGGTATCAAATCGATGGGTACAAACAATCCGCTCTATGTGATTGATGGATTCCCTGGCGATATCACTACCGTTAACCCAAATGACATCTCATCGATGGAAATTTTGAAAGACGGTGCGGCGGCTGCTATTTATGGTTCGAGAGCTGCTAATGGTGTGGTACTAATAACTACCAAAAGCGGTAAAAAAGGAGAAACGAAAGTTGATTTTTCATCTTATCTTACATTTAATACTGTAGCTAAGAAATTTGAAATGCTCAATGCTAATGAATATTTGGCCATACACAATAGAATGTATGACAATGCTATAGCTGATGGGCTCAACTACACAAAACCAAACTATTTGACATTTACTAATAGTGATGGTAGTTTGAGAAATCCGGGTGCAGACTCCAACTGGCAAGATGCTATGTTGCGCAATGGTTTTGTACAAAACTACAATGTAAGCGTAAGGGGTGGTTCTGATATATCTAATTACTCTATCTCTTTCAACCACTCTGATGATAAAGGTATTTTTGTAGGTAATCAATACAGACAAGACAATGTGAGATCAAAACTCTATATCAAAAAAGGTATTTTTGAAATTGATGCAAACACTGTTTTCCAATTGACTCAAAATGAGCAACCACAATACTCTCTGAAAGAGATGTATATGATTTCTCCTCTGATTCCTATCTTAGATTCTTCTCAAACTTATGGTTATGGACTTGCCAATATGAGAGTAGATGGTATCGACCTACAGTTGCCAAGCAACAGAAACGTAGCTGCTGATAATCACTACAGAGATGTGAAAGGTAAAAACAGTGATATCTCTACCAATGTATCGCTAACAGCCAACATCACTTCAAGTTTGAAGTTCAAAACAGCTTATTCTTATTCAGGTCTTTATGCCAATTCAAAAACTCACTATGCTAGCTATATAAGTGATTATAAATCTCCTGTATTGTATCCATACAACCAAGATTCAAATTCATATTGGAGTCAGCAAATGTTTGATAACACATTGAATTACTCAGAAGATATAGGTAATCACTTTATCAACGCAATGGTTGGTAGCTCTATCATGGCTAACGCTATGGAAGGAACTTGGGTAGGTGTAGAAGGTAAAAAAACAGTAGATGGTGTTGATCAACCTGCTGGTTTCCCTGACCCCAACTCTCCAACAATCAATGCCGGTTTAGGTGGTACTTTCAGCGGTGGCGATTTGAGCGGATTACCTTATCAATATAGACGTGCTTCTTTCTTTGGACGTGTTAACTACTCTTATGATGGTAAATATCTATTCCAAGGAACTATGAGAGCCGACGGTTCTTCAAAATTTGGTTCAAACAACCGTTGGGGTTATTTCCCATCTGTTGCTTTGGGGTGGCGTATTAGTGAAGAAGATTTCTTCAACATGGATGCGATCAGCAACTTGAAATTCAGAGTGAGCTGGGGACGTTTAGGTAATGAGGGTGCTCTTGGTTATTATGATTTTGAGCAAACATTTACGCAAAGCAATAGGCAATGGATGAGTTATATTCAAGGTGGTACTCCTTGGATGGGTGGTAACTTCTTATATTTGACCAACAACGATTTGCAATGGGAAACTACTGATACCAAAAATATCGGTTTTGATGTAGGTTTCTTCAAAAACAAATTGTCGGGTGCATTGAACTACTATTACAACAGAACAGAAGACCTATTGATTGAGAAAGTTATTGCTCCATCGGCAGGTGTGTATAACTCAGTTATCAACGTAGGTAAAATGAGAAACAGTGGTTTTGAACTTGAGTTAAACTGGGATGACAAAGTGCAAGATTTCCAATACAACGTTGGTTTCAACCTTACTACTATCAACAACAAACTCTTAGAGGGTGATCCAAATGAGGTGTTGTATGGTGAAGGTATCAGCTTTGGCACCGACCACTTCCCAACTCAAACTTTGAAAGGATATCCAGTAGCAAGCTTCTTTGTATATAAAACAGATGGTTTGTTCCAAACTGATAGCGAAGCTCAAGGCTATGTGAACGATAAAGGCAATAGATTACAACCCAATGCTAAAGCTGGTGATGTGCGTTTTGTAGATACCAATGGCGATGGCGTAATCAATGATGATGATAAAGTATTTAGTGGTTCAGGTTTACCAAAATTGGAAGCTAACTTCACTTTCGGTAGCTCGTACAAAGATTTTGATTTATCATTTATGTTTGGTGGAGCTTGGGGCAATAAACTCTATAACGCCAACAGATATTGGTACGAAGGTATGAACGCTGGTTCAAACTTCTTCAAAACAACAATGGACTCTTGGACACCTGAAAATACAAACACTACTATGCCAAGAGCGGTAATGGGCGATAGAAATAGAAATACAAGAGAGTCTGATAGATATGTTGAGAAAGGAGATTTTCTCCGTCTTCGCCAACTTCAATTTGGTTACTCTCTGCCAAACACATTGGCTAAGAAAGCGGCTATTGATAGACTTAGACTTTATGTAAGCGGTGAAAACCTATTTACAATCACTCCTTATCAAGGTATTGACCCTGAGTTTTCTCGTGCAAGTGTTTTGAACACTGGTATTGATAATCTTATCTTCCCATTCACACGCTCATATGTAGTGGGAGTACAGGTAACATTCTAAATAAAAAACTTATAAATCAGTAAAACAATGAAAAAGTATATATATATAATAGCCATCATCATTCCATTGATCTTTGTTTCTTGTAATGATTTTTTGGAATTGGAATCACCAAACTTTTCAAATAAGAAATTCTGGCGTGATTCACTTGATATCGAAATGGGACTCTCAAGTGCTTATGGCCAATTGGAGAATAGAACCAATGCTTACGACCTCCCTGAGGTGAAATTTGTAGTTGAAACTTTCAGAGAAGACATTATGACACCGGGTGCTGACGTTGCTAACTATACTGCTTGGGTAGAAATTGCAAACTTCTCATACACCAACGGTAACTCTCAAATCAAATCATACTGGATGAATAACTACAACGGTATAAACTATACAAACAATACTTTAGAAGGTATTCGCAAAGTGCAGGCGTCTGAAACTCCTATGAGTGCTAAGACTTATGATACGCTATTTGGTGAAGCTACTTTCTTGAGAGCCTATTTCCACTTCAAACTGTTGATGAACTGGGAAGAGATTATTGTTAGAGATAGCTATATCGAAGGTGCAAATCAAACTCACAAAGCTCTTTCATCAAGGGTAGATGCTTGGGATTTTATCGTGAACGAATTAAAAACTGCTGCAAGCAAACTTCCCGCACAACGCGAAGCTGCTCAAGTAGGTAGAGCAACAAGCGGTATGGCAAATTCTTATTTAGGTTGGGCCTACTTAACAAGAGCCTACGAAGAGCCTGCAAAGAAAGATGAATATCTAAATGCAGCGATCACAGCATTTAATAATGTAACAGGCTACGCACTTGAGTCAGATTACTTGAGCCTATTTGATGGTTCAAACAAGAACAGCAGAGAATCAATCCTTGAGTTACAATTTACGCCTATTACTGACGGTGGTGCATATCACAAACACGTGATGCACAAATGGGTAGCTTCTCCTATTTTTGGAGGTTGGGACGAAATCAGACCAAGTCAATTTATCTTCGATACTTTCACAAAAGAGGGTAAAATTGCTTCAACTGGCGGATATGACCAAAGAGCTTATGACAATATGTTCTTTAGAGATGATTACTTCAATGATGGCGAAGGTAGAGTGTATGGTTTCGACTATGATGATATTCTTTTAGAAGACAACGGCGATGCACCTATCTGGTTCCGCAAGTTTTCTCCGACTGATCTTCGTGATCAAAGCCAATCAACAGTATCTACCAACATTGCAGTGATGAGATATTCAAATGTGCTTTTGATGAAAGCAGAAGCATACAATGAGCTGAATCAAACAGACAAAGCCATTCCAATTATCAATGAGATTCGCAATGTTCACGGTAAAATGCCCGCTATGACAGGAAGTAGCAAAGAAGCCGTTAAAGCGCAAATTGAACACGAGCGTTTGATGGAGTTCCCATTAGAGAACGTTAGATTTTATGACTTGAGAAGATGGGGTAGCTTAGAGCAAGCTATGCATGCAGCTGGAAAAACAAATTTCAAATTGGCTGAACATGCTTTCTTCCCAATTCCTTTGATGGAGATTCAAAACAACAATGAATTGAAATAATAAGAGATTAATTTGTAGGTGGAGATATGGATTTTCCATGCTCCATCTACATTTTACTATGACCAAGTATTAACATATCGCATAAAACACAAACAATGAAAACAACAAAACTACTTATTTCCTTTCTACTCCTATTCTTAGGATTAACTCAAAGCTATGGACAAGAAAATCTAAACCGAACATGTGGCTTTGATCACCAACATCAAGTTTTGATGGAGAGCAACCCATTGGCTAAAGATGGAATTAAACAAGTGCCAGCTATGTTGAAAAGCCAAATGGCGGCAACTGAAAGACCTGACAAATATGTCATTCCGGTCGTTTTTCACGTCTTTGGCACCAACTTCAACAACAATTCAAAAGTTACATATGATGTAGTAAAAGATGCTTTAGATAAAACAAATAAGGATTATCAAGGGCTTACTGCCGATTATCATCAGACTGACCCAAGTAGCAGATTTGAGCAAATTAAGAAAGCGTTAAATATAGAGTTTCGTTTAGCTAAAATAGATCCATCAGGTCGCCCCACAACGGGGGTTATGTTTTATCCCGAAAAATCGGGATTTGGCAATGGTAGCGGCTATGATGCTGAGATACAAAAGTATGCTTGGGACAACACCAAATATATGAATGTCTATATTATGCGCGACTTGTACAACGATGGAGATTTTTATAACTCGGGCGTTGCTTGGTTGCCTAATTCATATATGACACGTATGAACACTGCCAGAGTTGTTTACAATGGTAGTTATTTAGGTAGAAATACTGATGAAAATTTTAGACGCGTTTTGACGCACGAATTTGGACACTTCTTTGGTTTACATCACACGTTTAACGGAGGTTGTACTTATCCAAACGACGAAGTTGAAGATACTCCCCCGGTAGCAACATCTCACTGGCCTAAAGATGATTTGAATTGTGAAGGTAACTATACCGATTGGGAAAACTTTATGAATTACTCCACAGCTTATCGACACTTTACTGCCGGACAAGTTGAATTGATGGAGTGGTATTTGAACCAGCCCGAACGCAAAACTCTTTGGCAAGAGGCGAATCTCGTTGATACAGGAGTGGATGATGATTATGTACCAGTACCTGCCGTTGTTGCCACCAGTAGCTCAAATGGGTTTTGGGAAGTGATGGAGAATGATGGAAATGTTGAAGGTGAAGTTCTTTTCTCTGGTTCAAATGGTAGAACTTTTGCAAAAGGAGGTAAAATGGTTTTAGGTACTGACTATACTGTTACGGGTTTACCTGCAGGCTTAACTCCAGAATTGACAGTGCAGTCGGAAACCAAAGCTACGCTAAAACTCAATGGAACTGCCGACAACCACATGGCTGCTAATAGCAATGAGAATGTAGAAGTAGTGCTCAAAGCAGCTATGTTATCAGGCGAAGGCGAAATTAAAGATGAAGATTTCATTACAAAAGTGATGTTTTATGATCCTTATGTAGATTTTTGTATGTTCGATGTTCGTTGGTCGGCTTATGCACATATCAAAAAAGTTGAATTTGCGGGCATGGTCAACGAATCCGAGTTTGATGGAGAGCAATATAAAGATTTTAGAAATATTGCTGTTGCCGGATTTGATAAAGCTGGTGAGACTTATACCTTAAAAGCTACAGTCGAAAACTGGGATTCAGGTGCTTCCGACCCTTACTTAGTGCGTTTGTGGATCGATTGGAATGGCGATTTTATATTATCTCCTTCTGAACTAATTGGTACCAAAAGAATTGCCCGAATTGGTAACCCAGGAACAACTCACGAAGTTACATTTGATGTAGATGTACCTGAAGATTTCCCAGTAGGTAAAAAAATTGGTTTCCGCATTATGCTACATTATGAATTGGGTAATGATGGTGTTGATCCTTGCGGTATGATTGATAGCGGCGATGTGGAAGACTACAGTGCTTGGATTGGTGAGGCTGTTAGCCCCGAACCCCAAGCCCCAGAAGCTTGCTGGCCTGAGTTCTCATACAGACCTTATGCACATATCACCAACGTTGCATTGAATGGTATGCAAAACAATACAGCAGCCAACCAAGCTGTTGTTTATGAGGATTTTACAGATGATAAAGATAAGCAAGTTACGCTCGAAAAAGGACAAACTTATTCATTAGATGTTACTTACAAAAATATCGACTCTTCTAATGACGACCCATATATCTTGCGTGCCTATGTAGATTGGAATGGCGATGGCTACATTGCAAAAGAAGAGGGACAAAAAATTACTCTTTCTGAAATTGGAAGTGGTGGAACTCAAACTTTCTCACTTACTGTGCCAGAAGATGCACCAACCGACAAAGAATTGACTATGAGGGTGTTTATTCATTATGGTAAAGGTATGGCAGGTGAAGAGCCTTGCGGAACTGTAGAAAATGGACAATTAGAAGAGTACACCATTTTCGTAAAAGCTCCTACAAATGTTCATAATCCTTTAGTGGGTTCACACGAAGCTGTTTATCCTAACCCCACCAACGGTTTGGTAAATATTAATGAACAGTTAAATGTTAGTGGATATACTCTCTACTCAGTTGATGGGAAAGTGATGCAAAAGGAGAGTGGAGATATCCATTCAATTGATATATCAACCCAAGCTAAAGGTATGTATATCTTAAGATTGCACACCGAGCAAGGGGAAGTTAATTCAAAATTGGTTTTAGAATAAAAAATATAAAACTCGGGGAGATGGTATCATGCTCTCTCCCCAAGTTTATACTAATAATTATTAATCTTAAAAAACACATTTGATGAAAACAAAAAAACTTCCTTTATTTTTAATTGCGTTCTTTATCTTCAGTCATATGCAGGCTTTTGATAAAGAAAGAACCCTATTGCCGTTACCGAGCAAAACGGTGCAAAAACAATCTCAAAGTTTGGTTTGTAAGCCTACATTTGATGAATATTTTCAAGATTGGTCTTTCGTTAATATTGAGAAAATAGAGTTTGCCGATTTAACCAGTAATACCGAAACGGGTGAGGGTTGGAACTATTCTATTATAGATTATCGTGATGATAGTAGTCGCCGATTCATATTGGAGCAGGTGAGACTTACAATATGAAAATTACCCCAAACCAAGGGGGTATGTTGATGAGGCGGATAACCCATTTATGCTGCATGCTTATATTGACTGGAACAATAACGGGGAATTTGATACAACCGGAGCAGAGTACAGAACAGAAACTTTTATGATTGGTGCTCCTGGCGAAGGAGAAATCAAAACATTTAGTTTTATAGTTCCAGATGATGTAGTCAAAGATGAATGGTTGCATATGCGTGTACTTCTACATTACAAGAGTGGCGATTAAGGTGAAACAGATCCCTGTGATAAATTTGAAACAGGACAATATCAAGAGTATTTAGTGAAAGTTGTTGGTAATGGCACCGGTTTAGAAACAAATTTTCATTCTGATTTGACTGTTTATCCAAACCCAACAGATGGCATCATCAATATTGTGGGAAATACTGAAGTATTTAGTTATGCAATTTATTCTATCGACAACAAATTAATGAAGATTGGAACAAATCCTAATGGGATTATCGACATAACATCTTACCCAAAAGGGATGTATCTATTAAAACTACAAACAGAAGAGGGTGAATTGACCCATAAAGTAATATTAAAATAAAAATATTTTGCCGAAACAGAAATTGTGTTTCGGCAAAACTAACTAAATTATAAACAATTAAAATTTTAAAAAATGAAAAAGCAAATTTTACTTTTCTTATCAGTAGTCCTATTTGCGGGCTTAAACTTGAATGCACAATCACAAATGTGCTATCCCGATGTGGATTACAATGCCTATGCTTGTATCTCAAAAGTTGAGATGAACGGTGTAGTGAGCGAAACATCAGCAGGTATCCCTGGTGAGACTGATTTTATTGAAGATTTCACCAATGATCCAGCAAGATTATTCAAAGTGGTAGCAGGAGAAACTTATGAGTTAGAGGTTACGTTTAGCAATTTTAATTCGGGCGTTACAGATTACTATTACATCGCTGTTCAGTTTGACTGGAACAACAATCTTCTTTTTGAAAACAATAAAGAAGAGCGTTATATGGAACTTTTCTCAGCCGGCAAACAAGGTGGTTTTGTAAAAAAGACTTTCAATGTTACTGTGCCAGCCGATGCTGAAGTTGATAAAGTTCACATGCGTGTGATGACTTTCTATTACGAAGATGGATACCCAACAGACGATCTTTGCGATTGGATTGAAAGTGGTCAAATAGAAGATTATTTGGTAGAAGTATCTACTGGTTCTGGCTTAAAAG
>CAYFSV010000077.1:0-9060 GCA_964345815.1 uncultured Proteiniphilum sp.
AAAACAAAAATGTTTTGCCCAGTTTTATAGAAACCACACAATAATTTTCATTATCACATGCAACCTTTTTCATTTTAATACGTCTATATATACAAACGGAGCAAATTAAATTAAAAATAACCAATATGAAGAAAAGCTTCACACTACTAGTGGTTGTACTCATAAGTGTATCACTATTTTCGCAGCAGCGCTCTAAGAGCTTTATGGGTTGGCACATTGCAAAGGATGCCCCAGTGAAACTAAACGAAGTTAAGCTAAATCTGGGCACAACAATTTTTGGTTTGTTTCCCGAAGTGAGCTACGAGCGAATTCTTGGCGAGGATTTTAGTCTTGGTGCAAGTGCAGGCATAAGCTTAGGCGACGACTATATGCAAGATTTTGCCATCACACCCTATGCTCGTTGGTTTTTTGGTGGTAGCTCACAAAATCTACAAAAATATGGAGCAGGCTTTTTTATTGAAGCAAACGGCTCAGTATTTTCACAGGAAAACGAATACTTTGACGACATCTACTATAATGCTTATACCAAAAATGAAACAGGAGCAGGATTTGGCATTGCCTTAGGTTGGAAATACCTCTCAAGAAACAATTGGGTTGGAGAAATATATATGGGAGGTGGTCGCGATTTTGTAAACGATAGTGGATATCCAAGAATGGGACTAACGATAGGAAAAAGATTCTAGAATACAAATAAGTACTACACAACACAATTTTTATGGATTCTTGAAACAGTAACGAAATACTTTTCGTTGCTGTTTTTTTGTATCAAAACAAATTCACTCAAAACTCAATGCTGTCAACAAACAAACTGTTAACTTTGTGGCACAAAACAATATTATAAGTAATGATGAAAAAGTCTTTTGATTTGAAAAAAGTTTTGCCCGACTTGATAGCAATTGTGGCTTTTGCACTAATTTCGTTTATCTATTTTGCGCCCGCAGTGATGGATGGACGAGTAATCACTCAGCACGACTCACTTGCAGCAATAGGGCAAGGGCAAGAACAACGTGACTATATGGAGCGACATGATGGTGAGCGAACCCGTTGGAATATATCGATGTTTAGCGGAATGCCATCATATCAAATGAGTCCCACATACAATTCGAGCAAACCACAAGATCTAGCAAAAAAAGCATACACACTTTTTCTTCCCAACTATGTTTATTTAGTATTCATAATGATGCTGGGCTTCTACATTCTTATGCGAGCCTTCCGAGCATCACCACTTATTAGTGCACTGGGAGCTATTGTGTGGGCATTTTCATCCTACTTTTTCATCATTATTGCAGCAGGGCATATATGGAAGTTTATCACCCTTGCCTACATTCCGCCAACAATAGCTGGTTTGGTGTATGCCTACCGAAAGAAGTATTTGATGGGAGGACTATTAGTAATGATATTTGTGGCATTTCAAATATCATCCAACCACATCCAGATGAGCTACTACTTCATGTTTATGATGCTATTTATGGTGATAGCCTATGGAGTGGATGCAGTTAAGAATAAAACACTTCCCGAATTCATAAAAGCTACAGCCGTGATAGTTGTGGCAGGCTTAATTGGCGTAGCAGCAAACAGCAGCAACTTATATCACACCTATGAATACTCGAAAGAAACAATGCGTGGAAAATCGGAACTATCACATCATGGCACCGAAAACAAATCATCCAATGGATTAGAGCGCGACTACATCACCGCTTGGAGCTACGGTGTGGGCGAAACATGGACTTTGCTTGTGCCCAACACAAAGGGTGGTGCCTCAGTTCCGCTTTCGCACAACGAAAAAGCAATGAAAAAGGCCCGACCCGAATACAGAGATCTTTACAATCAAATAGGACAATATTGGGGCGACCAACCAGGAACCTCGGGACCTGTTTATGTTGGTGCTTTTGTTCTCACACTATTTATTTTGGGATTATTCATAGTAAAAGGACCAATAAAATGGGCTTTGCTAGTGGGCACAATATTCTCGATAATGCTATCGTGGGGCAAAAACTTTATGCCGCTTACCGATTTCTTTATCGACTACGTACCCATGTACAACAAGTTTCGCACAGTATCATCAATACTGGTTGTGGCTGAGTTCACAATTCCACTACTTGCCATGTTGGCACTAAAAGAGATAATCGAAAATCCTAAAGGAGTACTTGCTAATAAAAAAGGAATATACACAAGCCTTGGACTAACGGGAGGCATATCACTACTGTTTGCAATAGCTCCCACCCTATTCTTCTCGTCATTTATTTCAGCATCCGAAATTCAAGCTCTCCAATCGCTTCCTTCGGAGCATATACAACCAATAATGTCGAACCTGCAAGAGATGCGAGTTTCGATGTTCACAGCAGACGCATGGCGTAGTTTCTTTATCATAGCCATTGGCAGTGCAATTGTGTGGCTATTTCTTAGCAAAAAGATAAAAGCAGAATGGGCTGTGACGGCTATTTTAGTCGTTTCGCTAGCCGATATGTGGGACGTAAACAAACGCTACTTAAATGATTCCGACTTTACCACAAAATCGAGTCAACAGCAAATGTTTGCCAAAACCCCTACAGATGAATACATCCTGCAAGACCCTACATTATACTATAGAGTACTAAATATGGCTACCAGCACATTCAACGATGGGGTCACCCCCTATTATCACAAAGTAATTGGAGGATATCATGCCGCCAAATTGCGAAGATATCAAGACTTAATAGACGTTCACCTTAGCCACGAAATGAGACAACTGCAGCAAGCCATTATAGACACCCAAGGCGCACTAGACTCTGTTGATGCTAATGACTTCAAAGTATTGAATATGCTAAATGCCAAATGGGTGATTATGCCAGGACAAGATGGAACCATCCCTATCGAAAACCCACATGCAATGGGCAACGCTTGGTTTGTGAACAACATTAAGTTTGTGGACAATGCCGACGAAGAGATTGATGCACTTTTTGAAATAGATTTGCATCATCAGGCAGTTGCCGACAAGCAGTTTGAGTCTGTATTATCAGGATTTGATTTGTCCGCCAAAGATTCCACATCTAACATTCAGTTAGTATCATACGATTCAAACATACTAACATACAAATCATCGTCAAGCAAGCCCAAACTGGCAGTTTTCTCAGAAATATATTATCCAAAGGGATGGCAAATAACTATCGATGGACAGCCAGCCGAAATGATACGTGCCAACTACACACTTCGTGCTCTACCCGTCCCAGCAGGAGAACACACAATAGAGTTTAAATTTGACCCAAAAAGTATCAAAGTCACAGACTCAGTTGCATATGCATCAATGCTGATTATGCTACTATCTGCAGGATGGTTGGTTTGGAGAAGATTAAAAGATTAAACGACAATCTAAATTTTCATTAATCATACACTTTCAATATGAAGACAACACATTCATTGCTAGTGGCATTGCTACTATTGGTGGCACTACCCACATATTCACAACAAGACATCAGAAACGAGATTATTAATCTGCCTGAGTCTGACTTCAACTTTGTCAACAAAGCACGCCGTCTTTTGGGCACATACATCAAAGATGGAAACATGGTGGAAGCCACAAAGGTAAAAGACGCACTTTTGGATGAATATCATGGCGAGCTAAGTGAAGCATTCTACAATGTTGAGTACATTCACCTACTCTACGCATTAGGAGAATATGATGTTCTACTTAACTTTATGGAAATCATTGATTTCTACAAAGAAGTTTCATCCAATGTTAGCACATCAGCTCAAACTGATAAACTTAGAGCATTATTATTTGAAAACACTATTGCTTATAATGATGTTATGGAGATAGACATCAAAGGGACTATTGAAAGCGAAATGGAAAAGGATTTCTTGTTACTCCTTCTTCATAATATTTCTGACCCATCCCGAAGAGGCACTCCCGAATGGGATATCCACTTAGATGAAACAAATAAGTTATCAAACGAATATCTAGCAAAATATCCCCAAAGCCCCTACGATGAATTTGTAAGAAAGCATATTCGTTTTGAGCATAGAGAAGCAGACTGGGGTTTTTATTGGGACTTTGGATTTGGAGGTTCTGTGAACAGTGGAGATCTTAGAGAAAACCTCGGAGGAGGAGGATTTGGCGTAAAAATGGGACTTGAATACAGATACAAAAAAGTCCTTGGGCAATTCAACCTTGAAGTATCAAGCACTAAACTTGCAAAGGATATTGCCATCAACAACACTACATGGCATAATGGCTCCAACTCAAATATCACATCCATTGGTTTTGATGCAGGCTACCTGTTGTTAGAGAACAAGCGATGGAGCATATATCCATTAGTTGGTGTGGGGCACGCAACTATTTATGCCGATAATGAACAAATCAAAGAAGACCCAAGCTTGAAAAAACTGAACCTAAACACATTTTATCCAGAAGTAGGGTTTGGAATTGACTTCAAATATTATTTCCCAGATCCATTCAACGGAACAAAATCACCATTAGGTAGGTTCTCATTGAATTACAAATACAAGATGTATAATTTTGATAACAAAAACCCATTGCTTAAAGGTCATCAACACTTCATCGTCCTTACATATGGATTGGGCGGGCGACCAATTAAAAGAGTTGAATAAAACTCACATACAGTTTCAGAAAGTAACAATCGAAATACCTCAGCTCAATTTTAAAAACAGTTGTGCTGAGGTTTTCAAACATTTGTCAAGCCCCAGTGTTGTATTACCAGAATTAGATTTAGCAAAACAATGAAAATAGAAACTATACTTTTCGACATGGATGGAATTGTTGTAGATTCCGAACGACTACATTTAGAGGCAATGGACCTAGCTCTACAAACATTTGACATCAAAATAAGCCAAGAAGAACTACTCGAATTTGTGGGGCGATCTGATGAGGCTTTTTTTCAGTACGTATTTGACACAATCAGCAATCAACATAGCGTGCAGATAATGCAGGAAGAGAAAAACAAACAGTTCAGTATTCTTCATAAAGATTTGCAATTTATAGATGGATTCGAAAAGTTTATATCCGAAGTTCATTCACGCAAATTGAAAACAGCACTCGTTACTTCATCTTCAGAATACTCCGTAGGAAGTGCCAATGAAATACTAGACCACACTAAACTATTTGATACCATAGTGTTTGAAGAGAGAACAACAAAACACAAGCCCAACCCCGACCCATATCTTTTGGCATTAAAAGAGACAAAAACCAAAAGTATTGCAGCTTTAGTTATCGAAGACTCGATTAATGGAATAAAAGCAGGAACGGCAGCAGGTTGCATCACAGTGGGGCTAACTACATCTTTTGGAAAAGCAAGGCTTTTAGATGCTGGCGCTGATTATGTTTTCGACAGCTATGATGATTTAGCTAGATTTTTGTGGGCCGATTAGTATATCTACTCCTCCTTTTTAAGGTTTGGCAAAAAATAGGCAACCAATCCGATTAAAGGAAGAAAAGCACATATATGATACACAAAATCGATGCTCGTCATATCGGCTACAAACCCAAGAATAGCCGACCCTAAGCCACCCATTCCAAAAGCAAAACCATAAAACAGGCCCGATACCATTCCCAGCTTCTTAGGCAACAACTCCTGAGCATAAACAATAATTGCAGGGAAAGCCGAAGAAATAATCAAACCGATAATAACAATAAAAATTGCTGTAAGTGTAGCATTTAAATAAGGCAATGCCAAGGTGAAAGGAGCTGCACCAAGAATAGAAAACCAAATGACAGGCTTGCGGCCAAACTTATCTCCAAAGTAACCACCAAGCAAAGTGCCCACAGCAGCCGCAATCAGAAAGTAGAAAAGATAAATTTGTGCTTTCACTTCGGTAAAATGGAATTTATCAAGCGTATAGAACTGAAAATAACTCGTGATACTAGCCATATAGAAATACTTTGAGAAGATCAACAGTAGCAATATCCCCACAGACATCTTAACCTTCAGCGGCGATAAGTGATGTTTTTTTATCTCATTTGTGTTTTGTGTTTGAGGAATGCGCAACACCTGCCTCCTCCACTGTGCTATATATATCAAAACCCCTATAGCAACCAAAGCAAACAGCAAAAACCATATAATATTTGCTTGTCCATAAGGTATCACAATCATAGCCACCAACAATGGCGAAATAGCAACCCCTGTGTTACCTCCAATCTGGAAAATAGATTGAGCCATACTCCGTTTGCCACCCGATGCTAAAAAAGCAATACGAGCCGACTCGGGATGGAATACTGAAGAACCAATACCCACCAAAGTGACACCAATCAAAATCCATATATAAGTAGGAGCATATGCAAGAATCACAATCCCCAATGAAGAGAAAAACATACCGATGACTTGCGAAAACGGTTGAGGATGCTTGTCAGTATAAAAACCCACAAGAGGCTGAAATATTGAAGCCGACAACTGAAAACAAAGTGTAATGATACCAATTTGTGCCATTGACAAACCAAACTTCTGTTCCAATTGAGGATATATAGCTGGAATAATTCCCTGAATTAAATCATTTAGAGCATGAACAAACGATACTGCTAAAAGAATAGGATAAGCAGTTCTTTTTAAATCTATTTTCAAAACTAATAATATATTTTCTGTGACAACCTAATGTTTTGTAGCTCGCAAAGTTAACAAAACTATTTTCAAAAATGGGTTCACAAGAGCTTTAAAGCACGCCAATACATGCATATAGCTATTAGATTTATGTAAACATCACTTTGTGTGTTGATTAGATTAGGGCTGCGCAAACTTCAAAGTCATAACCACTATTTCCGACTCAGTACCTATTCTGTGTTGAGGACCAGCCAATCCTAAGCCAGAAGTAACATAAATATGCGTATTCCCCCTTTTTTTATAACCATAAGCTAACTCAAATTTCATATCCGTAGCAACACTTCCAGGAAACACCTGCCCATGATGAGTATGCCCATAGAGCGCAACATCCATTTTAGCATCACTATCTTCAGACAAGTCATAAGGAGAATGATTGAGCATTATTAGTGGCAGACTAGTGTCAACATTGTGATTAACAACAATCTCTTCTGTAGTCAGCCGATTCTCTACAATCCAATCCTCTCTGCCAAGCACATAAAACGAACTATCAACAAGCGCAACAGAGTCGCGCAACATCGTAATACCCACCTGGTTTAGGAAATGAATTTTGTCCTCAGCTTCATCTCTATACTCATGATTGCCAACACATGAAAAAACACCCAATGGCGCATCAAGCTGCTTTAATATATCACCCACATTCTCCTTAATAAGCGGCTCAATACTAGAGTCAATTATATCACCAACCAACAATATTATATCTGCCTGTTGAGCCATAATCAAATCCACCATACGCTGCGCATCTTTGTGATTGATTGTGTAGCCCAGATGAAAATCAGCAGCCACCACCACTCTCAGTGAGTCATATTTGTTGGCTCTTTTGTTGATATCTAGTTGAAGTTGATTTACAGAGGGATTCTCGAATTTGTATTTTCCATATGATAGCAAGCCTATGGTGAATACCAAAGTGAATATCAAAAGCGAATATCTTGTACGTTTTGATTGTTCGAACAATGTTTTAGGCCTTTTAAAACGCTGTTTAAACAGTAAATAACCAATATCAAACAAGAGGAATATACTAGATGTGTAGAAAAGAAACAGCATCCAACTTGTGCCTAGCACTCTGCCAAAATGCACAACACCGTCGGGTAGTAAGTTGAAGAAATAAAAGACAGCAATGTATAGCGCTAGCTCAAGCGCAAAAATCAGCGTCCATAGCCATATAGCAATCCTATTGGACCTTAGCGCCATCCTTCCCCTTATATAAACAAGAGGATTGAGAGTGAGATGAAATATCAGTGCCAAAGTTAGTGCACGCATAAAATAAAGGAAAAAGGAAAAATTAAAAAGTATCTTCGGACCTCACAATCATAGATCATAAATCACAAATCCACAACCACATACTCCGATTGAGTTCCAATTCTGAATTTACCACCCCATATGCCCAAACCAGAAGAGACGTAAAAATGAGTATCACCTATCATTTTATAACCGTGTGGGAGTTCAAAAATTTTATGTGTAACCAAAGAAGCAGGAAAAACCTGTCCATAGTGAGTATGACCAGATATTTGCAAATCTATATTAGCATCTACAGCCTCGTTAAGATTATTCGGCTGATGATCAAGTAGCAATTTAAAACTACCATTGCTTATCCCATTTACTATTTGATTTAAGTCTTTTCTATTTTTATACGAATAATCCTCTCTACCAATAATAGCAACCCCATTTACCTCTACAACAGAGTCACGAATAAGCGTAATGCCTGCTTTTTTAAAGAAATCAGCACTCTCTTTTATACCCGAAATATATTCGTGATTGCCAGTGCTAGCATACACTCCAAGCGGAGCACTAAGCTTTTGCAAATCGTGATGCATATTTTGCTCCAAAACGGGGCGAAGCTGATTGTCAATCAAATCTCCCGCAATAACTATCATATCAGGCTTTTCATCGTTGATAAGCTTTACCCATCTTTGCAACTCCTTTTTCCCAATAGTATATCCCAAATGCAAATCGCTAACTGCAACTATGCGCATAGGATTAATGTTTTTCGTAGTATTTATGGATAGATGTACCCTCTTCTTATTATTGTACCTGATATTTCCTGCAATAAGTAGCAAGCCAACACAACCCACCAACACAGAAAATGTGACAATATTATGCCTGAAAATTGTGTGTATTGTATCCCTTTCAACAAACTTAAATATGTGAACAGAAAGTTTGAAAACATCAATTAGGAGAACAAAAATAAAGAGATACAAAAATGCTATCATCCACGATGTACCAATTTTGTAGAGCAAACTTGCTGTAGAAATAGGCATGCTTTCGCCAAATGCAAAAAACAAAAATGGCGATATAAGCCCTATTAGCAAAATTATGATTAAAGCAATGCGCGCAAAAGTATTAGCTGGCATCAAGTGCCATAAGCTATATGCCACATATACATTACTAGAAAGATATAGAGTAAATATTGTTAGAAATGCTGCCTTCACTTGTGATTTTTATTTAGTCCCCCTTACTTTTCCTTTTTACTTGACTT
>CAYFSV010000077.1:9160-11043 GCA_964345815.1 uncultured Proteiniphilum sp.
CTTTTTACTTGACTTCCTCATATTCCGCATCTTCAATATCGGTTGATTCAAACTTTTTGCGTTGGAAATCTAGTATGCGATCTTCTTGTGTTTCGGGAGCCCTTCTCTCCTCTTTTGGCGATTGATTGTATGGATTTCTATTTTGTTGATTGAAATGTCTTCTATAAAAAAAACGGAAAAATAGTCTCCTCACGACTTTTAAAATCCACGAGAAAACGATCACAAATAATATGAATCTTATAATGTATCCCATATAAAATTAGTTTGTTTTGATAAAGCTATAACGTAAAGGTAGCAATATTGGTTGTAGAAGATATATCGCTTTTGAAACATTAACGCTAAAGGGGGCTTCTTTCATACTCTTTTAGAGGTGACTAGCGACAGAATAATATAAACCACAATACCCATTGCCACTCCACTAATTCCCCACAACACAATAAAAACAATCATCGCCACACCCGTAATAATCTGTCGAATGGCTTTTCTTATTGTAAATCCCTTTAGCTTTAGCGAGAACATAGGAAGTTCTGACACCATCAATATCGACAGAACAACAACCAAAGCAATTGACACATAAATAAGTACAGAAGCATTAACATCATTCACCATCCTTGCGGCAGCGTACGTGTAGCTTATCCAAAACAAACCATTGGCAGGAGTGGGCAAACCTAGGAATGAAGTGGTTTGGCGATCATCAATATTAAACTTTGCCAATCTATATGCCGAAAATGCAGGTATTAAAAATACTACGTATGGAATATAAGCAATCATAGGCAAACTAGTCTCTAGTGAGCCCATAAACACAAAAAGAGCAGAAGCAGGAGCCACTCCAAAGCTCACCACATCGGCAAGGGAATCAAGTTCGACCCCGAGTTTAGAGGAAACACCCAAAGCACGAGCCGAAAGTCCATCAAAAAAGTCGAAACCAGCAGCAGCCACAATCCACCAAAACGCAGCTTCGTAGTTGTGTGCAAATGCCATTGCGATAGCAATACATCCCGAAACCAAGTTTAGTAGAGTTATTATATTAGGAATTTGTTTTCTCATCATTCTTAGGAGTTCTTTTGGGAAGACGTGCAAGCAACGTTTTGTTAGCTCTCACTTCGTCACCCAATTGAATTAATATTTCACTGTCAACAGGCAGATATATATCCATGCGCGAACCCAGTTTGATAAAACCTAAAGGATCTCCAATATGATAAAACTTACCCTCTTTTACATACGTAACCACACGTCTTGCAACAGCTCCCGCAATTTGGCGTGCCAACACTTTCTGATTACAAGGCGTTTCTATCACGATATTACTACGCTCATTTTCGTGACTCGATTTTGGAAGATAAGCAGCATGAAAATTGCCCTTGTCATGCGAATAATGAATCACCTTACCCGTTACAGGCATCCAATTGGCATGAGCATTGAAAAACGACATAAATATTGATACTTGTATTCGTTCATCGTTGAAAAACCTATCTTCATACACTTTCTCTATCACTACCACTTTACCGTCGGTAGGTGCATTCACATAGTTGAGCAGATCACCTTCATACACGCGACGAGGCTTCCTGTAAAAATTTAGCATCAATAGAAAAACAACCAATGACACCGCTAGCAGTGCATAGGTAAAAAAGCATTTCGAAAAGCTATGAATAGCCAATGCATTGATCAATATCAATATTACGGCTGCTAGATAAACTGCTCTTCTTCCTTCTTTGTGGATAAGCATAATTAAAGTATTAATGGATTGTTAGTTGAATTTCTTTGGTTATTCTTTGTTTTATGAATTACACAACAAAAATAGTCATTTTTATATCAGAAACTCATATTTAATGTAAGTATCTGTATAGAAAACTACGGATTTATGAGTTATGAGTGCTGAGTTATGA
>CAYFSV010000078.1:0-10994 GCA_964345815.1 uncultured Proteiniphilum sp.
TATCGTAAAAAAATAGTTTTTTCATATCACAGAACTCGTGATTAGTGGGAATGTATCTCTACATTTGCATTAATCACATGTGATTAGTAGGAATGTAAGCCTACATTTGCATTAATCACTAGTGATTAGTCGAAATGTAACGCTACATTTGCACTAATCACTAGTGATAAGTGCGATTGTGACGCAACATTGATAGGCAAACCAACTTTTTGGATAGAAAAAAGATGTGGTTTCTCAGAATATAAAGATTTATGATGAGATAAAATATTGGTTTTGCGATACAGAAAGTCTTATGATATAAAAAAGATATGGTTTTGCGATACAGAAAGTTTTATGATGAAAAAAAGATGTGGTTTTTGAACAAAAGAAGTTTTTAGTGAAAAACCACATATGTTTTGGAAAAATAGAGTTTTTCGCATCAAAATTATTCTCAGGTTTGGTGTGCTTGTGTTTTTTGGGTGTGAAAGCAGAAATGGTTTAACAAAAAAAGCGCCATTCTATGTTCAAAACAATAGAGTGGCGCTAATGATAGAAAGTTTTTGGAGTATATCTACTCTTTAGTTTTTAGATAGATATGATGAGATACCCTCTTGGGTAGCTGTTAGTCCTTTTTTACCTTTATTCCAGTTGGCTGGACACACCTCACCATTTTCTTCGGTAAATTGAAGTGCATCAATAACTCTTAGAGCCTCTTCAACACTTCTGCCCAGCGGCATATCGTTTACAACTTGATGACGAACCACACCCTCTTTATCAATCAAAAACAAACCTCTGTAGGCTTGAGGTGCGCCGTTAAACACAAGAGTACCATCTTCGTTGTAATCGTATTCGCCTGCTAGAACATCATAATCCATCGAAATAGTCATCGCTTGATCGGCAACCAGTGGATAAGTTACGCCCTGAATACCTCCATCGTTTTGAGGAGTGTTGAGCCACTTCCAGTGAGAGAAAGCCGAGTCGGTTGAACATGCCACCACAACAGTGTCTCTATCTTCAAATTCTTTTATTTTATCTTGAAAAGCAATAAGCTCCGTTGGACACACAAATGTGAAATCTGCTGGGTAGAAAAAGAATACTACATATTTCTTGCCCAAATATTGTTGTAATGAGAAGTTCTCTGATATTTCGTTTCCGTTTAAAACAACCGATGCATTGAATACCGGTGCTTTTTTACCTATTAATACTGACATAATGTTTTGTGATTTATTTTATTGTTATAAAAATTGACATTGCAAATATACAGAGCACATAGCTATTTATAGAATTTATCGACTTCAATATGATATCAATCTTTTCTATAAATATAAGGTTAAGCATATCAATTGCAGATATAAAATCGACGTATATATTTTTTTAACACCACTATATCATCACTTTAAATTAAAATAGTTACTTTTGCATGCAATAAAATTTTTAAAACATATCAGCTATGTCATTTATTGCAAACAGAATCACAATGGAGGGGCTCACCTTTGACGACCTTCTATTAGTTCCCGGATATTCCGAGGTTCTTCCCCGCGACGTGGATCTTTCCACAAACTTCACACGAAACATAAAGCTTAATATTCCAATGGTGTCGGCAGCTATGGACACTGTTACCGAAACCACGATGGCTATTGCTATAGCTCGTGAAGGAGGAATTGGTGTAATCCACAAAAACATGTCTATCGAAGAGCAGGCTAAGCAAGTGCAAATTGTGAAGCGCTCCGAAAATGGAATGATTGTAAATCCCATCAGTATTCAACCCGAAAAAACAGTTGCCGATGCTTTGGCAATGATGGCTGAATACAAAATTGGTGGCATTCCGGTGGTGCTTGAAGACAATACACTTGTTGGAATTGTTACGAATAGAGATTTGAGATTCGAAAAAAACATGTCTAAGGCTATCAAAGAGGTGATGACAAAAGACAACCTCATCACCACCAATCAAGAGACAACCGACCTTGATGCAGCCTCAGAAATATTGCAAGAGCACAAGATTGAGAAACTGCCTGTGGTGGATGAAAACTATAAGTTGGCAGGACTTATCACATATAAAGACATTACGAAAGCAAAGGACAAACCATTTGCAGCAAAAGACGAGCAGGGAAGACTGAGAGTTGCAGCAGCAATTGGTGTGACTGGCGACTCGGTGGAGAGAGCCACGGCATTGGTGGAAGCTGGTGTGGATGCATTAATTATCGACACAGCTCACGGTCACTCAAAAGGGGTGGCACAAATGCTGAGAACCATCAAAGGAATGTTTCCACAAATTGACATAGTGGTGGGCAATATTGCAACTGGCGAGGCTGCAAAGTTTTTGGTGGAAGCTGGTGCCGACGCCGTTAAAGTGGGTATTGGTCCCGGATCAATATGCACCACTCGCGTAATTGCAGGTGTGGGAATGCCTCAGATATCTGCAATATATGACGTGTATGAAGCATTGAAAGGCACGGGAGTTCCAATTATTGCTGATGGTGGTTTGCGCTATTCGGGCGACATTGTTAAGGCTTTGGCAGCAGGAGGCTCGTCGGTGATGATGGGTTCGCTACTAGCTGGAACTGAAGAATCGCCAGGTGAGACCATAATTTACAACGGACGCAAGTTTAAAACATATAGAGGCATGGGATCGCTTGCAGCAATGGAAAAGGGATCTAAGGATAGATACTTTCAAGATGTGGAAGATGATATCAAGAAGCTAGTGCCCGAAGGAATTGAAGCTCGCGTACCCTACAAAGGCACTCTGCAAGAGGTAGTTTATCAGATGGTGGGTGGACTACGTGCAGGCATGGGATATTGCGGAGCATCGCAAATCGAAAAGCTGCACGAAGCGAAGTTCACACGCATTACAGCTGCAGGCTTTGTCGAAAATCACCCACACGGAGTGATGATTACTCGCGAAGCCCCAAACTATAGTAGAGGCAAAGAATAAAAGCAATAAAACATATCTATAATAAGGGGTTCAATTTTGTATTGAGCCCCTTATTTTTTATAACCACCTAAGAGTTAAGCATCAACAAAAGGCTGAAAATATCAGTTACTCAACAAATTCGATTGACAATTATTATTTTTTTACTACCTTTGCAATCAATTTTTTGAAGAGTATAAATATATTGACAATGAGCAAAATATTCACCGAATACAACCAACTAAACCTATCAGAAATCAACAAAGAGATATTGAAGAGATGGGATGAGCATGATCTATTTAACAAGAGTTTGGAGGTGCGCAAAGGGCATCCCGAGTATGTGTTTTATGAAGGACCCCCTTCGGCAAACGGAATGCCAGGAATTCACCACGTTATAGCGCGCTCAATTAAAGATATCTTTTGTCGTTACAAAACGATGAAGGGCTTCTTGGTTAATAGAAAAGCTGGATGGGACACACATGGTCTGCCAGTGGAGCTAGGTGTGGAAAAATCGTTGGGTATTACGAAAGAGGATATTGGCAAAAAAATAACCGTTGAGGAGTACAACGACGCCTGCCGCAAGGAGGTGATGAAATACACCAAAGAGTGGGAAGAGCTTACTCGCATAATGGGATATTGGGTGGATATGAACGACCCATACATCACGTATGACAATAGATATATTGAAACTCTATGGTATTTGCTGAAAAAGATTTACAACAAAGGACATCTATATAAGGGCTACACCATTCAGCCCTACTCGCCAGCTGCAGGAACAGGGCTAAGCACACACGAGCTCAACCAACCAGGTTGCTATCGCGATGTGAGAGATACCACCTGTGTGGCTCAATTTAAAATTAAAAACCCACTTGAAGAGTGGAGCGAATTTGGCGAACCATTCTTCTTGGCTTGGACCACCACCCCTTGGACATTGCCGTCTAATATGCTGTTGGCTGTTGGACCTAATGTTGAGTATGTGGCAGTGCAAACATATAACCAATACACAAGCAAACCAATGACTGTGATATTGGCAAAGAGCTTGCTGTCATCATTCTTCTCCGAAAAGAATGCAGATTTAGCACTTGAAGATTACAAAGAGGGCGACAAGAAAATTCCATTTAAAGTTTTAGACAAAACATGGCTTGGAAAAGAGCTAGCGGGAATACAATATGAACAACTATTCCCATGGTTTAAGGTGACAGAAGAGGCTCACAAAGTGGTGACTGGCGATTTTGTTACAACCGAAGATGGTACGGGTATAGTTCACATAGCTCCTACATTTGGAGCTGATGACGCTAAGGTTGGGAAAGAAAACAACGTTCCTGGCTTAACTCTCATCGATAAGGATGGAAACCTACGCCCCATGGTTGATATGACTGGAAGATTCTTTAGAATTGAGGATATCGACCCAGAGTTTGTGAAAGAAAATATCAACATAGATCTTTACAACGAGTATGCTGGAAGATATGTGAAGAACGAATACGATGAATCTCTAACGGAAGATGATGCAACACTAGATGTAGATTTGTCTGTTGCATTGAAGTTGGAAAACAGAGCATTCCGTATCGAAAGATTCCTTCACAGTTATCCACACTGTTGGCGTACCGACAAACCTGTTCTGTATTATCCACTTGACAGCTGGTTTATTCGCACCACTGCCTACAAAGAGCGCATGATGGAACTAAACGACACCATCAATTGGAAGCCACAATCTACGGGCACTGGTCGTTTTGGTAAATGGTTGGAGAACTTGCAGGATTGGAACCTAAGCCGTAGCCGCTATTGGGGCACGCCATTGCCAATCTGGAGAACCGAAGATGGACAAGAGGAAAAGTGCATTGGCTCGGTAAAAGAACTTGTAGAAGAGATAAAAAAATCAATCGATGCTGGTGTTATGACCGAATCGCCTTGGAAGGAATTTGACATTGACAACATGTCTGAGATTGATTACAATAAAATAGATTTGCACCGCCCTTATGTTGACAACATTGTGTTGATATCCGATAGTGGCAAGCCAATGCAACGCGAGCTCGACTTGATTGATGTTTGGTTTGATAGTGGCGCTATGCCTTTTGCTCAGGTGTTCTATCCACACATCAACGAAGATGAGTTTGCAAAAGTGTATCCTGCTGAGTTTATTGCAGAGGGAGTTGACCAAACTCGTGGTTGGTTCTTCACTTTGCATGCCATTAGCACGATGGTTAAAGATAGTGTTGCATTTAAAAATGTGATATCAAATGGCCTAGTGCTCGACAAAAATGGCAACAAGATGTCGAAACGCCTTGGCAATGCTGTTGACCCATTCGAAACGATTGATAAGTTTGGATCTGACCCACTACGTTGGTACATGGTTACAAATGCATCACCGTGGGACAACCTAAAGTTTGATATAGAGGGTGTGGAAGAGGCACGACGTAAGTTTTTTGGAACTCTATACAACACCTATTCATTCTTTGCGCTTTATGCAAATGTGGATAACTTCCACAATCAATATCCACAGATAGATATAGAAAAGCGACCAGAAATTGATAGATGGATATTATCATTGTTGAACACATTAACCAAAAAGGTTGATGAAGATTACAACAACTACGAACCTACAAGGGCAGGACGAGCAATAAATGATTTTGTGAATGACAATCTTAGCAACTGGTATGTTAGATTAAATAGAAAACGTTTTTGGGGAGGCGAGATGAATGATGACAAGCTATCGGCTTATCAAACATTGTATCAATGTCTTGTGACCATTTCTCAACTAATGGCTCCAATTGCTCCATTCTATGCAGATAAATTGTACCTAGACTTAACTAACGCAACACAAGACCATAAGTTTGAATCGGTGCACTTAGCTGATTTCCCAAGTGTGGATGAAGCAATTATAAATCCGACGCTGGAAGAGCAAATGTATCTAGCACAAACTGCATCATCTATTGTATTGTCACTTCGTCGCAAGGTAAACCTAAAGGTGCGTCAGCCACTAACCAAGTTGATGATTCCAGTAGTTAACAACTCGGACAAACAAAACATTGAAGCTGTAAAAGATCTTATTCTTAGCGAGGTGAATGTGAAAGACATTGAGTTTGTTGACTCGGCAAACGATATGCTGGTGAAACGAGTTAAACCCGACTTCAAGAAGCTTGGTCCCAAGTATGGCAAGTTTATGAAACAGCTATCGGGCAGAATTCAATCAATGTCGCAACCCGAAATTAATGAGCTTGAGAGAGAAGGAAAACTAGAGTTTGATATAGACAATCAGCACTTCGTGATTGAGATTTCAGACGTTGAAATACTTTCGGACGACATACCTGGCTGGCTTGTGGGAAGCGAGGGAAGATTGACTATTGCATTAGATATCACCATCACCGACACACTTAGAAAAGAAGGAATTGCACGCGAGATGGTAAATAGAATTCAAAATCTGAGAAAGTCTAAGGATTTTGAAATCACAGATCGTATTGAAATAAAGGTTTCATCAAATGAGCTTTTTGATGAGGCTATAAATGAGTTTAGCCAATATATATCAAACCAAGTTCTTGCAGACTCTATCACAATAGAGAACACTGTTTTTGAAGATGAGATAGATATTGATGAAGAAAAAATCACTTTGAGTGTAAGTAAGATTTAATAATAACTAAATTTGCTATCTTTGTAGAAACAAACATTACGCTACTCTAGGTGTTATGATTAATATTTAATACGTAGAGAGCAATATAGAGATAGCTAAATTAATGAATAACAAATAAAAACATACTGTTATGAGTGAGAAGACGAGATACTCAGATGAGGAGTTAGCAGAATTCCGCAGCATAATTAATGATAAATTAGAAATTGCTAAGCAGGAATATGAAAACTATCGCGCTGCTGTAACAAACTCTGACGGCAACGACACGATAGACACATCTCCTACCTACAAGGTACTAGAGGAGGGCGCATCCACTCTATCAAAAGAAGAGGCTGGCAGACTTGCGCAACGACAAATGAAGTTTATTCAGAATCTTCAGGCAGCACTAGTAAGAATTGAAAACAAAACTTACGGTGTGTGTCGTGAAACGGGAAAACTTATACCCAAAGAGCGACTAAGAGCGGTTCCACACGCCACCTTGAGCATTGAAGCAAAAGAGGGCGGAAGAAGAAGATAAACATAAACAAATGAGTTTTAATTCAACACATTGAGATTATAGGATAGAAAGCGTTAGTATTCTATCCCATAATCTTTGTGTGCTTTATAAATAGTAAATGAAAAGTTCTACAAAGAAGAGTATAATAGCCATTAGTGTAATAGTGTTGGTTCTTCTCGCCGACCAAGTATCAAAGATATGGGTTAAAACCAATATGGCCCTATATGATGTTATTGACATAACAAAGTGGTTCAAAATATATTTTGTAGAAAACAATGGCATGGCTTTTGGAATAGAGGCAATTGGGAAATTGTTTCTATCTGTATTTAGAATAATTGCTGTTGGTGGTATAATTTACTATCTTACTCGAATTGTAAAAGAGAACTACAAAGATGGATTCATTGCTTGTATAGCTCTTATTTTAGCTGGTGCATCAGGCAACATTATTGACAGTGTTTTCTATGGAGTGTTTTTCGAAGCAAGCTATCAAGGACACGTAGCATCAATCGTACCTTATGGAGAGGGTTATGCCACTATTTTGCACGGTAAGGTTGTTGACATGCTATACTTTCCATTAATACAGGGCAATTTCCCTTCATGGGTTCCTTTTGTAGGCGGGCAAGAGTTTCTTTTCTTCAGATTCATATTTAATGTTGCAGACTCAGCCATAACAGTTGGGGTGGCACTTCTTCTATTATTCTATCGCAAAACATTATCCTACTCGCTTATGTCGAAAAGTGATAGAGAGAAGCACGACAGAGAGATTTCTTTACAACAAGAAGACAATATAATCTAGTGAAATCAACAAGGATACTATATATTTTTATAGCTTTATTAGTTATAAGCATTTTCTCACCTTCGTGTAGCAGACCAAAAGAGGTTCACAACAGGAAGGACATGGAGCGCATTATGTATGATGTTTATATTGCTGAGGCAATGATTGAAAATGATTATTCAAGCTTCAGTACTCCCGAAAAGAAAGAAGCATTGATAAATGAAGTATTTAAAAAACACAAGACCTCGCAAGCACGCTGGGACACATCACTATCATGGTATTCGGATAAAGTTGAAATTTATTTGAAGATGAACGACTCTGTTAGAGCAAGACTTCAAAGACATCAAAGGCAGGTGGAAAGCTACTTACACAGTGAGCAAGCAATAGCTCAATCAGTAACCGACAGATCCACACTTACTAGCAATATACCATTCAACTACTCTTTTGATGAAGTAAATCCAAGAAATGGCTTCAGATTTAGATATGATAGCACTCAGATAAAAGAAAGGCTTGATAGTATAGAGATTTCATTTTCATTTGATGCATTTGGTATTCCCCAAGAAGCTTCTCCTCAGCTTATATCACAATTAATTCTTGAGTATAAGGACACAACTATCTATCAGCTTGACTCTATAATCACCAACAATCATTATTCATATCCAATTGAAAGATACATAGATAACGACACATTGAAATCTATAGTAGGCTTCATAAGACTTCAAGACAGCCTGAGATTGTTCAAGAATATTCAGCTAATGAATATCAATATTGGAGATACAGATAGCACAAGAAAGAATCAGCCCGTCGAAGAAGAACTAGAACTTCTTGACAGGCCAATCAAAAATAATTTCAGAGAACAAAGAATAAGAGAAATTGATTAATCTATTATTCTGAGTGCTTCATCTATAGCCCCTAGCAAAGGCTCAATCGATATTTGGCTACCTACAGCCTCTTTCATCCATGCTTGCGGAGTAAGTCGTCCATGTTTATACATTCGCTCCACCTCATCTGCAATATTCTTTCCTCTAATATGTTGCTCAATCTGAAAGTCTATTAAATGCCCCATTGGATAGTTTGGCAGGTAAAGAGGATAATCTATCATATGCGAATAAATACCCAAAAGGGTCTCATCCTGATCGCCTAAGATACCTGCATAATACTTGTTCCACACGCTCTGGGCAATATCAACTACTGCATCCCTAAGTTCAACAGCTGTTGCATTTGGATTGTCATATAACCATTCCCACACTTGGATATCCACCAACGAGACACCCATTATCTCATAGCAAGACCAAAAGTTGTCGAGCGCAATCAAATGAGAATCATGAGCATCCGAACCTTTTAATCCTAATAGTTCCATATCTCTCTTCTGAAACAGGAATGCTGTTGCCTCAGTAAACGATGTATTTGGAACTCCATTTAGCATATAAAAATCAACGTCATTCATTGTTATAGTTTGTTCAACATTGTGCCCAAACTCATGAATAGCTATATTATATCCCTTATAATCCATGCCATTTGCACCCATTCGTGAGCGTAGTCGTGCCACATCCCCTCGCATTGCCGAGCCCATTGCATGTCCTGCTCCACGAGAAGCATCCACAACAATTAGAGATGTAATCTCTTTGGCTCTGTCAGGTTTCCAGCCAAGTTTCACCAATATATTTGGCAAATCAGCCTCAAGCGCCGCAGTAGTAGGATACTTCTTTGATGTAATTGCATCTAGTGCGCTCTCGGGAATACCACCACGAGATTTAAACCCATTGTACCAAATATCAAATGGCTCTAGCTTGCGACCTAATCTAGACTCTATAAGCTTGGCAACCTCCTTTACTTGAGGCGAAGAGAGCAAACCATCAAACAGTTTAACAACATCATCTTGCAATATTTCCATCGTACCATCAAAAGCCCTGTCCAATTGAGTTTGGTTTTGCAAAGAGTAGGCATCAAGCTGCCTCATAGCATGAAAGTTATCTAAAAACACTTCATATCGCGTACTCTCTTCAGGCGAGAATTCAATGTTTTCTCCATTATCGAAAACCTCATTTGCATATGGATTCCAAGTATAATTGCCACTGTTTATCACCTCCTGAGGAATTGTTTGATCAATTATTCTCTGCATTACCTTATAAACCATTCTTTGCTTTTCCAATCCTTTTTCACTGTCAGCATAGTTTGATTTAAGCTCGTCACGCAATCCCCAGTGAGTAATTAACTTCATATCACTTGGAAAAAGGGCTTCTCCTTTATCATCAACCAACTGTCCCATATATATGTTATAGTCTGATATATAGGCATCAGCTTCTGTTATGGTCTTAGATATATGTTGCTGAACCGAAGCTGGAACTCTTGAGGTAAACATATCACCCATACGGGCAAATGCCCATTCCTGACGCGACCATGAGCCTGACAACTCCGTTTTCTCTTCTAAGGTATAAGCTGGAAAATTAAGCGCAGTCACAAATGCAATTTTTGTTGAGTAAAAATCATCCGTGAGGTGAGCCGATACATCATAGCTGCCAAACATCATATCTATTTCATCAAGTTCAGGACCTTCAAGATGTAAAGGCATTTTCAATTGAGCGTCAATCTTATGAAAATAGCCATAAAGAATTTCGATATTACGTTCCAGCTTATCAAACAGCAACTTCAGTTCCGCCTCATTTGCTACAAAACTACTTACACAAAAATCATAGAACTCTTTTGATGTCCCATCCGATTCTTGCCAAAGCCCAGCCACTTGTTTCACCCCTCGTTCTATTCTAAGATTGTGACTGTTAGGATAAGTCTCCTTTAGTTTTTCAACTGTCTTGTCAATCTGAGACTCATTAATAACTTGCCTCTTATCAATTGATTTCATTTTTGAATTTTGTGATGGCGTGCATGATACTATAATCAACAAAAGCACATAGAGCCATATTCTTTTCTGATGCATACAATTATATGTTAAATCATTTAAAGTTTTAAACAAAGATAGATTATTTTCGTTTTAACACCGTATAACAGCAGGACATTAACATAATGTCAGCTTACAGTTTTAGGTGAAACAATAACTTAATCAAAGTCTTAACTTAACTTTTTTATGAATAAAAAAATCATTCTAAGCGCACTTATTGCGCTAACGAGTTTCTCCATTTTTGCTCAAGTAAGGGATGTTACGCTCACTATATCCCCATACGCAGAACACACATGGTGGAACAAAAACACTACTTTA
>CAYFSV010000079.1:0-10896 GCA_964345815.1 uncultured Proteiniphilum sp.
AAAAACATTGCAAAACGACAATTATTAACTTAATAATACATTTGGACAAAAGCGTCATTTACATTTGATAACATTTGAGCGAAATCACACACGCATTATGTTAATTCAGATATCGAAATACAGTTAAAATACGTTTCACTGCTGATTATCAACGAAAAGCAAAATAGCGGACAAATAGCTCCCATTAATTTTAAGCCATCGCATTTAATGCGATGGTCCGTGCACAGAGAAACATGCCATCGCATTTGCGACGGATGGCTCGTGCACGACGAAACATAGCACAAATGTTAAGACTTTTGCATTTTTTATATGCGCTTTTTGCATCAATTGCAAATTCGGATTAACAATCGCAATATTTTTTGGCTTCGCATTAAATGCGATGGCTTGTGCACGGCTGCACATGTCATCGCATTGGTGACGGGTCACTTAAAATCGGTGGCACATAGCATCGCATTGGTGACGGAACGTCATTGCCGCGCTGCACATTAAGTCGCATTAACGATTGATGGTTCATTTATGGTTAAACAAAGCTAACAGCCCTCTTGCGAAGCTATGGTTTTGACTATTTGAGTGATCCTCCCTCGAGATTTTTGCTATGAAAAGTGCGGCACACCCCTTCCGCATTAAATGCGATGGCTTGTGCGACGCTGCAAGAGCCATCCAGCTTCGATGCGATGTTAAGAAATGTAACAACAATGGCTATAAATCTCAGGGAGGAGCAGATGAAATCTTAGTCCATTTTGTTATTTTTAAACAGCATATGCCTAAAATAGAAATAGACCACTAAGCCAAACTAATTGTTTTTCTTATCTTTGCCAATTATAATTGTAACTTGATAATAAATCACATTATTAATAATGAAGAGATATAATCTTATCAACACTATTTCTGGTTGGGCTGTATTTATTGTTGCAGCAATAGTTTACTTACTCACAATAGAATCATCAGCAAGTTTTTGGGACTGTGGCGAGTTTATTTCGGCTGCCTACAAGTTAGAAGTTGGTCACCCACCTGGTGCTCCTATTTTTATGCTATTGGGCAATTTGTTTACTCAGTTCACAAGCGACCCCGCAAAAGTATCTATAATGATTAATGGCATGTCTGCAATACTTAGTGCCTTGACGATACTTTTCTTGTTTTGGACAATCACACACCTAACCCGCAAGCTAGTTATTGGCGAAAACCGAGAAGAGCTAAACCTTGGTCAACTCATTATAGTATTAGGTAGCGGATTGGTTGGTTCATTAATATACACTTTTTCCGACACATTTTGGTTTTCAGCCGTAGAGGGCGAGGTATATGCCTTCTCTTCGATGCTCACAGCGCTTGTCTTTTGGCTAATCTTGAAATGGGAAGATAATGCCCACAAACCAAACTCCGATAAGTGGATTGTGTTGATAGCATATATAATGGGGCTTTCGATTGGTGTTCACCTACTTAACCTATTGGCTATTCCAGCAATTGTGATGGTTTATCATTACAAAAAGCATAAAGACGCCACTTGGAAGAGCGGTTTATTGGCACTTCTTTTGTCATTTGGATTGATTGCCGTGTTAATGTTTGGAATTATCCCAGGATTTACAAAAGTTGGTGGTTGGTTCGAACTATTTTTCGTCAACACTCTTGGAATGGCATACAACACGGGCGTGGCTGTTTATCTAATCCTTTTGGTGGCAAGTTTGTTGTGGACAATATTTGAAAGCTTCTCCGAAAAGGGAGATATAAAACGAGCGCGCATTGGTTTTGTGTTGAGTATGGCTCTGTCTGGAGTTGTATTTATTGGTAGCAGCGTGTGGCTATGGATTATACTAACGGCAGTGGCATTATACTTGGTTTTTGCGAAAGATATTGCAAGTCAACGCTTCATTAATCTTGTCTCATCAAGTCTTTTTGTTATTCTTATTGGCTTTTCGGCTTATGCACTTATTCCGATTCGCTCGTCGGCAAATCCTCCACTTGATTTGAATTCGCCCGAGGATGTGTTTTCATTGGGTAGCTACCTAAACCGCGAGCAATATGGAGAAACACCCTTAATATATGGTCCCACATACACATCTCAGGTTGAAAGAGATGCACAAGGAAGAGCCGTGGTTGCCAAAGAAAAAAAATCATACAGCAGAGTTATAAAAACATCTGACAACCAAAAGGATGAGTATATTGTATCTAAAAACCCAAAATATAAATATACTAATCAGATGCTGTTCCCTCGAATGCACACTACAACTGCATCACCCGCCTATAGAGGGCACATTCAGGGATATGAAAACTGGGCAGGAATAGATAGAAACATAAGTCCTACTTTTTTCGACAATCTAAAGTTCTTGTTTAATTACCAAATAAACTTTATGTATTGGCGATATTTCATGTGGAACTTTTCGGGACGTCAAAATGATATGCAATCGGATGGAGGAATGACCAAAGGAAATTGGATTACGGGCATAAAGTTTATTGACGAGCACGTTTTGGGCTTAGGACCACAAACCGATATTGCACCAGAAATTGTTGACAACAAGGGGCACAACAAATATTATATGTTGCCTTTCTTGCTCGGCATCATTGGAATAGTATATCAAGTAAATCTTCGCAGGAAAGGGATGCAGAGCTTCTCAGTGGTGTTCTTGCTGTTTTTTATGACTGGATTGGCTATTGTGTTATATCTAAATCAGACACCATACGAGCCACGCGAACGTGATTATGCTTATGCTGGGTCGTTCTATGCATTTGCAATATGGACGGGGATTGGTGTGGCTGGAATAAGTAGATATCTACGAAAGTATCTAAAGAATACTACACTAACAGCTACATTGGTTTCGGCACTGGCTTTGATTGTTCCAATTCAAATGGCTTCTCAAAACTGGGACGACCACGATAGATCAGGACGAACCCTAGCTCGCGACACAGGTATGAACTACTTGTGTAGTGTGGAACCCAATGCAATTTTGTTTACCAATGGTGACAATGATACATATCCATTGTGGTATGTTCAAGAAACAGAGGGCTTCAGAACAGACGTAAGGGTTACAAACCTGAGCTTCTTGCAAACCGAATGGTATGTTGATCAGATGCTTAACCAAGCATACGAATCAGAGCCACTACCAATAAAATGGCAACGCGACAAATATTCGGGTGAGGCAGGAAGTGCCGCATTTGTTGTGACACGCAATGAGATTGTTGATATTTTAAAAGAAAACAACGTTCCGTCAATAAGTTATAATCAATATTTTGACACCAACGAGTTTAAAGACAATGTATCTTTGAAAGAAGTGTTGGCAAAATTAAGAGAAGGCAACTATAGACCCAAGACACCATTCAACACTGGTGAAACTCAAGTTATTCCTGCCAATAAGCTCTATTTGGATATTGATACATCGAAGGTTGATTGGAAAGCTCTTCACTCAGAGCCTGCTAGCAGAATGCATATTGATCTTGAAGACAAATCAGCTGTTTATCGACAAGAACTGATGATTATGGAGCTTCTATCAAACATTAATGATAACAATTGGGACAGACCAATATATTTTGCAACCACCGTGGACAGAAACCTATATATGAGTTTGCAAAACACCAACAACTTCTCGCTCAATGGATTGGCATATCAGGTGGTGCCAGGCAAACCACTGAGTGGCGGTGTGAACACCGAAAGGACATATGACAATATGATGAACAAGTTTAAATGGGGAGGATTGGAAGAAAATCCCAACATTTATCTTGATGAAACTAGCCGTAGAATGATTTCAACTTTTAGAATCTATTTCAATCAGCTAGTGGAGGCTCTAATCAACGATGGTGAGAATGAAAAAGCAAAACTAGCACTGGATAAGGCAACAACGGTGATGCCTGCAAGTGCAGTAGAATATGGAACTGATGGAATTATGTTTGCAAGAGCATATTATCACATCGGAGAAACAGAGAAAGGTGAAAACCTAATTACAGAAATTGAAGATAGAATTAATGCAAACCTCAACTGGTATGACAGGCTGACACCAAAACAATTGAGCAGCACGATGATTGATGTATTATACAATGTTCAGTATCTGCTAACTCTTAACTCTGTTTATCAAGACTTTGATAAAGACAAGCATCAGGCACTAACAGAAGAGTTGCTAAACCGTGCACAGTCCTACTACATGATTGGGGCAACCTATTTGGGAGATGAAATAACGAAAGAGGTGGCAAACAGTTCCATTCGCACATACTTTAGATATAGCGATGATTCGGTTCAACAAGCAATAGTGGATGATAATCTGCAAAACTCATTGCAAATGATGCAGCAGTTTAGCCCAAAGTTGTTTGAGCAATATAATAGAGCAATGCAAGCCGAATAGCTATCTGCGTTTATTAATATTTAAAATCAATATATGATTATTGAGCAACCGCCAGTCCTCTATAGGGCTCTCTTTCCGGGAGCCCTATGGAGAATTGAAGATGATAGCGATAGAACAATATATCTAACATTTGATGATGGACCAATACCCGAGGTGACCCCTTGGGTGCTTGAAACATTGGAAAAGTATAAGATAAAAGCCACCTTCTTTTGTGTAGGCGATAATGTTAGGAAGCATCCCGACATATATAAAATGATACTTGATGGTGGTCACCAAGTGGGCAACCACACATTCAATCATCTGCAAGGCATAAAGCATAACAATGATGAGTTTGTAGCAAATGCCAATTTGGCAGGAACGCTGATAAAGTCAAACTTATTTCGTCCACCACATGGACACATGAGATACAAGCAATGTAGGAGATTGCAGAAAGAGGGCTATAAGGTTGTTATGTGGGATGTTGTGACTCGCGATTACAGTAAGTTGATGAAGCCCGAGCAAGTTTTGCAAAACGTAAAGAGATATTCACGAAATGGATCGATAGTTGTTTTTCACGATTCGCTTAAGGCTGAAATCAATCTAAGGTATGCACTACCCAGGTCCATCGAATGGCTTTTGAGCCAGGGATATGAATTTAGAACAATATCTGTGGAGGAAAGTATTATTCCTACAGTTGCATTAAAGACAATGTGAGAGCAAGGCTCTTTAGAACTTTGAAATATTAATCAAACAAATAATTTACAAACATGAGAAAATCTGTTTTAATGCTAATCACTCTTCTCGCTGCTTTTGCTTGCACTCATAAGAATAGTGATACGTTTATTATTGATAAAGGAGATTTGACTAAGTATGTGAATCCATTTATTGGAACAGCATTCACGGGTCACACATTTCCAGGTGCAACATATCCATTGGGTATGATACAAACAGGACCACAAACAGGAAACTTCACTTGGGAGTATTGTTCGGGTTATTTTTATGAAGACTCGCTAATTCAGGGATTTACTCAAAACAGACTAAATGGTACTGGATGTGTGGATCTTGGTGATTTATTGGTTCAGCCATTTGCAGGAAAAAAACGTGATAATCTTGAGAGCCATTTCGACAAGACTACCGAAAAAGCAACAGCAGGATACTACACGGTGCATCTTTCGGACAACAACGTGACTGCTGAAATGACCGCATCCCCACATGTGGCTTTTCATAAGTACTCCTATCCCAAGGGTGAGGCTGCAAATCTATTTGTGGATTTCCAGAGTGGGCTTGTGTGGCAAGATGCACGCATACATACACATGTTCTTGAAAATGAGGTAACCTTTGAGAGTGACAAAGTTATTTCGGGATACACTCGACGCACTGAGTGGGTGAACCGCATATACTATTTTGTTATTGAATTTGACAAGCCTTTCACAGTAGAAGAAAAACTAGACCCACAAAGCAAGTTTGAAAAGTCAGAGAGATATATTCTATCTTTTGACATGCAAGACGACGAGACAGTTAATATGAAAATAGGGATGTCATCGGCAAGCATTGAAGGAGCAAAAGCCAATCTGGAGGCTGAAGTTAATCATTGGGATTTTGACAAAGTGCTTGAAGGTGCAAAAGACGAATGGAACAAATACCTTTCTAAAGTGCAAATAAATGGTAGCGAAGATGACAAGGTAAACTTCTACACATCTTTATATCACTTATACATTCAACCCAATAATATTGCCGACGTGGATGGAAGCTACACTGGACCTAATAGAGAGGTGAGCAAATCTGAAACAGGAAAGTATTATTCAACTTGGTCGCAATGGGATATATTTAGAGCTGGATTCCCAATGTACACAATCTTATCGCCCGAGCTGATACCAAACTTTATCAACTCGATGCTTGAATATAGCGAACAACAAGGTCACTTGCCAATTTGGTCGCTTTGGGGACAAGAAACATACACCATGATTGGCAATCACTCTATCCCCATGATAGTGAGCGCCTACCTCAACGGAACAAAAGGATTTGACGCAGAGCGTGCTTATAATGAAATAAAGAAATCAATTACCGAAAGCAAGCATTATAAATCTAACTGGGACGTTTACGATGAGTATGGATATTATCCTTACGATTTGGTGAAACTTGAATCAGTTTCTCGCACCCTTGAATGTGGGTTCGACGACTATTGTGCCGCACTTATGGCAAAAGGCTTGGGCAAAGAGGAGGATTATGAGTTCTTTATGAAACGATCAAACTATTACAAGAATCTGTACGACAGCGAGTCTAAGGCTATGCGTCCAAAAGACTCAAAAGGAGATTGGTTAGCAGCATTTGACCCATATGAGCTTGCACATGCCGACTCGAGCATTGGTGGGCACTACACCGAAGGCAATGCTCTGCAATATACATGGCACGTGATGCAGGATGTGGAGGGATTGATAGATGTGTTGGGCGGAAAAGAGGCTGCAGGCGAATTGCTCGACTACTTCTTCAATACCACTCAAGAAAGCACAGGCACACTTTCAGATGTTACGGGTCTTATTGGACAATATGCCCATGGCAACGAACCTAGCCACCACATTGCTTATATATATTCATATCTTGACAGGCCTGAAGAGACCCAACGTTTGGTGCGCCAAATCACAACTGATTTCTATAAAAACAAACCCGACGGGCTAATTGGGAACGACGACTGCGGACAAATGTCGGCATGGTACATGTTCTCAGCAATGGGCTTCTATCCAATGAATCCTGTTAATGGCGAGTTTGTATTGGGTGCGCCACAAATAGATGGAGCAAAAATTGATGTAGGAAGTGGCAAATATTTCACGATGGAGGCTAAGAATCTATCTGGTGACAATATGTTTGTAGAGCGAGTGGAACTAAATGGAAAAGAATACACCGAGAAGTTTATAACCTACAAAGATATTATGTCTGGCTCATCATTAGTATTTTATATGACTAATACTCCAAAGTAGTAGCTACATAATCAACAACATACATATAGAGAGAGCTTGGTAGAAATACCCAAGCTCTCTTTTTTTATCTTTATCAGTGAACAAAAGAAACACTTCGTTGTTTAACTTTGCGATACAGGGGTGCCCTATAACAACGGGCTGAGATCAAACCCAATTACCTGATCCGGATAATGCCGGCGTAGGAAAAAAGGATGAAGCTCGCCACCCTGGCGTGCTTTTTTTGTTTGTATTCTCTATAAAATTTAATTCCCCTTTTTTATTTAATTAATCAACGTGCATATCCAAATTGAAGAGTGCACAAATTAAAACTTTTAAAAGTAAATGAAAAAGGTTTTTCTTTTGGTAGGATTATTGTTCCTAGGTTATTCAATGCGTGCTCACAACGAGCAACCTATCGATACTATTCAGCAAGTGAAGCTTGATGAAATTGTAGTATCAGCCACACGAGCTGGCAAAAGCACACCCGTTGCATACAGCAACATCACACAATCACAAATCAAGAAAGAGAACGGAGCACGAAATGTTCCCGTTATTCTTCAAACAATTCCTTCATTGGTTTCATTTACCGAAGATGGGTTGGGAATTGGGAACACATCTCTTCGCATACGTGGAACAGATGCAACTCGCATCAACGTAACACTTAATGGAATGCCACTAAACAATCCCGAAAGCCAAGAGGTGTATTGGGTAAATCTTCCTGACATTTCGTCATCACTGCAAAGCGTGCAGGTGCAACGAGGAATTGGCACCTCAACAAATGGTGCTGCAGCATTTGGAGCAAGCATTTCGATGAAAACAATGGGGTCTAAGTCTCAGGCTTATGGTGAAGCCTCAACGGCTATTGGTAGCTACAACACTTTTTCATCATCCATTGCTGCTGGTAGTGGCATATTAGACAACGGGTTGTCCTTTGATACAAGATATTCAAAGAACAGTGGTGATGGATATATTCGCAATGGAAAAATTAATCACGACAATCTGCTTCTCTCATTATCTCACAACACCGACAAACAGATCCTAAAGCTTAGCTACATACGTGGCGAGCAAATTACGGGCATCACTTGGGAAGGTATCTCACCTGAGGATATGGACAAATATGGCAGAAGGTATAACCCCGCAGGAAAATATAAAGATGATGCCGGCAATACACATTATTATGATAATGAAACTGACAATTATCTTTCAAACATCCTTCAACTGATGCTTACAAGAGAATTGTCAGACCATTGGTTTTTAAACGGTAGCCTTAGCTACAATAATGGATATGGCTATTACGAAAATTACAGATACAACCGCAGATACTCTGATTTTGGATTGCAGCCACAAACCATCGATGGTGTTGAATATACTAAAACTGATTTTATTCGCCGCAAAATGATGAGCAATGATTTTTATGTTGCCAACGCTTCGTTCAATTACAAGAAGGATGCTACTAATCTCACTTTTGGAGGAATGTATAGCCTTTTTGACGGCGAGCACTTTGGTAGCCTACCCTGGGTGAAGCATAATGATAATATCAAAGATAACTTTGAATGGTATAGAAACAATGGAACCAAAGGCGAGTTTAGCATTTTCACCAAATTAGAGTATCAACTAAACGAAAAGCTATCCCTATTTGGAGATCTTCAATATAGACACATATATTATAATATGAGTGGAATTGATGACGACTTGATGGATATAACAAGCAAGTTTAAATATAACTTTTTCAATCCAAAAGCGGGGGTGTTCTACAACATCGACGAGAGCAATAGCATCTATGCATCAGTGGCAGTGGGAAATCGTGAGCCACTTAGAAGCGATATGAAAGATGGGGTGAAAGGTGATGCAGTTAATCCCATAAAATCGGAAGGCATGATTGATTATGAAGTTGGCTATAAGCACATATCTTACAATGGTTTGACATTGGGGGCTAACATATACTATATGGATTATAACAACCAGATGGTGCAAACTGGTAAGCTCAACGAAACTGGATACAAACTAATGGAGAACGTAAAAGATAGCTATCGTGTAGGCATCGAACTTGAAGCTTCGATACCCTTAATTGAAGACAAACTTAGGCTTGACGCTAACGCCACACTAAGTAGAAACAAAATAAAAAATTATATAGCTTACTTTGATCTTTATGATAACCTGGACAACTATAGCTGGAAAGGACAGCAGTCTGAAAACTTAGGAACCACTCAAATCTCATTCTCACCCGACGCTGTGGGAATGGCAAGCATTGGTTACACCCCTACCCGCTCACTAAGTTTCAATATATTGGGCAAATACGTAGGCAAACAATATTTGGACAATACAATGAATGATGTGAAATCATTACAATCATATTTCACTAGTAATTTGTCAGCTGGATATACTTTTGAGAAAACCCAACTCGGCACTATATCTATTCAGGTGTTTGCAAACAACATTCTCAACAGCAAATATATTGCTAACGGATGGGCTTCAACAGATATGTTTGAAGATGGTAACAAAGTCAATTGGATTGGGTACTATCCACAAGCAACCCGCAACTATATGGTGAAGCTGACAGTAGCATTTTAATCAACTTCCTATTTACAGACATCAAAAAAAGGTGTGCTAAGATTTTATTTATCTTGGCACACCTTCTTTTTTAAGATAAGACACAGTTACAGCCTATCCTTGAAAATCCATCTTGCGATGCATACCATCACAGTAGGGCTTTTTGCTTGAGTGTCCACAACGACAAAGGAATGTTGTTTTATCCCTCATCTCTGTCGATCCATCAGGCATTTCAACTTCCACAGTCCCTTTAATCTGTAGTGGACCATTAGGCATAACTTTTACTTTCAATACTGAATCCATAATACTATAATTTAGATGTTAATTATTTTATTTCTAGGCACAGTTGCCACAAATTCTTTAAGATAAAAAGGCTCAAAATAAGCCACATCAACAAAATTGTTAGTCGCATATTCCTCCTCGGCAAGCGCAATCATAGATTTGGCTGTAGGAGACACGTTATCAATAAAAACTGCGTTTGAATGTGTAATAACCTTTTTGCATTTATCAGCTCCATTGCCAAAAAAAACAACCTTATGGTTATCAAGCAATTCAATATAACTCTCGCTATCAACGATATCAGCAGAGGTATTTCGAACTACATTAAGTCTCAAATCAAAAAAGGTAGTATATACCTCCATACGTCTAGCGTCAATCATAGGACACAATAGCGCATCACTATCCTCAACATTTAACGCAATTTGATAAGCCATAACTTTGTGTGTAGGGATGGCTATTAGGGGCACATCTAAGCCATAACTTAATCCTTTAGCCTCTGACACTCCAATTCTCAATCCTGTATATGAGCCTGGGCCACTGCTCACTGAAATTGCATCAATCCTTATATTATTTAGACGAACATGTTCCATTATTTCGTGAACAAAAACTCCCAGCAATGAAGAATGAGCCTGAGGCTGATTGCTTATCTTATCCTTTAAAAGTGTACCATCGCTTGACAAAGCCACTGAACAGTACTCAGTTGAAGTTTCGATATGTAATATTGTTGCCATAGTGCAAATAAAATGTTTATAGTTTAGCTATATTAGCCCTTTAGTATTTAAACTCCTACAAAAATAGTAAAAAAAAAG
>CAYFSV010000080.1:0-10889 GCA_964345815.1 uncultured Proteiniphilum sp.
AGCCATAACCGTAGCCATAACCTGAACGGAAATCTTTGATGTCGTTTATTATTAGAGTCATATTCTTAAGCTTTCCACTTGCTTGAAGCTCATTTGCAAAGCGCAGATTGTGCTTATTTGAATAATTTGCACGAACGACATAACCAGTTGCATCAGATATACGATTGAGAATCAATGTATCTGTAACTAGGCTTACTGGAGCAGAGTCAATTACTATATAATCGAATTTACTTCTCAAATACTCCATTGCATCATCTAAAGTTTGTCGAGAAAGTAACTCTGCTGGGTTAGGGGGGATTGATCCTGAGGGTAGGACTGATAGGTTGTCACTAAGTGTTGTTGGTAAAATCAAGCTATCAAGATCATTTTCAAATCCAGAAAGATAGTTGGTGAGGCCAGAAGTGAATTTTACATTAGTATATTCTGACAAACGAGGCTTTCGTAAGTCACCACCTATAAGCAACACCTTTTTATTAATTAGTGATAAACTAATGGCTGTGTTGAGAGCAACGAAAGTCTTTCCCTCTCCAGGTATGGTTGAAGTAAACATAATTACCTTATTGTCCACTCCTAAACCTAACATCAGATTGGTGCGTAAAATACGGAATGCTTCGTTAAGCTCGCTTGTTTCATTCTCTCTTACTACAATTTTTTCATTGTTTTCATCATGTGTTGGTATCTCCGCTAGTATTGGTACTCTAGAGAGTTTATCAACATCAGAACGAGTAGAAACCTTATAGCTAAGCAGATCTATTATATATATTACACCCACAGGAATAATAAGTCCTAATAAGAAAGCTGCAAGCAGTATTATTTTTGTTTTTGGGAAAACTTTACCATCTGTTACAGCTTCGTTGATTATTTTAGCTGTATTGCTTGTGGCTGCAAGCGCCAAAGCATTCTCCTCACGCTTTTGAAGTAACATCAAGAAAAGATTTTGCTTGATTTGCTGCTCACGTGTTAGGTCAACAAATTCGCGCTCTTGAGTAGGCATTGTGCCTAGACGACCTCCATACATATTTGCCTGGTTACGTGCATCACGACGTTGAATGTTGAGCCCTTGCTGTACGCTGCGAATTGATGAGTTGATATTGGACCTTAGTCCTGCAATCTGTTCATTCAATCGCTTCATTGCTGGGTTTTCGTCGGTCATGCTTTGCGACATACGCTCGCGCTCGAGCAATAGCTTGTTGTACTCGTTGGCTGTTGCCACCAGTGTTGGATCGCTGATGCCAATGTTGCTAGGAATAGGTGCGTCTCTATTTACTGGATCGTTTACATATCCACCTAGTGAACTCACAACATTGAGTTGAGTTTCTACCTCCACAAGTTGCTTTTCATATTGGCTTCCCATTTGGATATTGCGTTGCAAATCTGCCTGCATATCGGTTAGTCCTTGCGATTGTTTGTATTTCTCAACGCTAGCGTCTGCCTGGCTAAGCTCAGCGTTGATAATAGAGATACGCTCGTTGATAAACACTTGTGTGTTGCGAGCTTCCATGTTTTTATCTTCAATCATTTCGTTGTTGTAAACATCAACGAGCATTGCTAAGAAGTCACGTCCCTTTTCGGGATAAGGTGTGTTGAGCGTCATTGTGAGTACGGCTGAGCGTGCTCGTGGATTTTTTGAAACAATTGTTAGGTCTTTGCGATATCTATTAATCACCGAGTTGGGATTTTCGATTGTAACGTTGAGAACAGAGTTGTTTCTTTCGATGTTGTCTTGACGAACAAAGCTGATGTTGCCTACAGGCGTTTTAAGAAGTGCAGGAAGCAAACCAAAAGTTGTGTCGGTGTCAACACCTCCAATGTTTCCTTTGACGTGAAGAACATCATTGTTATCCATCATCATTGTAAATTCGATTGGCTTTTGAAGGCTATCAAGTTTACCCTGTTCCATACCTACAAGAACAGGTGTTGATTTGTATAGATCTGTACTTTTTATTCTGCCTTCAACTATATATGAAGTATGAAGATATAGTCTATTGATTGCTGTACGAACAATGGTTCGCGAGCGGATAACTTCTGCCTCATCGGCAATATTGTCAACAGCGCCTATCATTGCTATCTCTTCTAGCATAATACCGCTGGGAGCTCCTTTGGCTGAGCCAGCATCTTTAAGCTTGATGTCTGAAGTTATAGTGTAAACAGGTGTCGCGTATCGTAGATAGATGAACGCTCCTGTCATTATAATTGCAAGGGAGAATACAAACCATTTCCAATGCTTTATATATTTACCAATAATCTCCATTAAGGATATGGAGTCGTCACTATTGTTTGTATCACCAGGGATGTGATTTAAATTATTCATTATATTATTTTAATATGTTGATTACAAGGTTTGCTACTGTGATTGCTATGGAAATTCCGGACACCCATAGTGATGTGGCCGCACCGATACGTGCATTTTGAGCTTTCACTTTATTTGGCTCTACATAAATAACATCATTTTGCTGTAGATAATAGTCAGGAGAAAAAACTAAGTATGGGTTATTTAAATCGAGTTGCAAGATGCGTTTGTTGCCATTGGCATCTTCACGAATGATTTTTACATTATCCCTAACTCCGTAAATTGTCATGTCACCTGCCATTGCTAGGGCTTCAAGGACGTTGATTTTTTCTTGAGTAACGGTGAACGAACCTGGGCGAGAAACTTCGCCTAGCACGGATATTTTGTAATTCCCAAATTTAACTACCACAAGTGGCTCTTCCTTAATAAATGGTTTTAACAGTTCAACAATTGATGCCTCGGCTTCGCGGATGGTTTTACCCTTAAGAGATATCATTCCTAAAACAGGGAAATTGATTTGCCCCTGATTGTCTACAAGATATGTGCTAAGTTGTGTTTGAGTTGTGATTCGCTGCACGTTTCCAGTTTCGGAAATAGGAACAGTGATATTGAATGGACGGGATGCCTCGGGATCACTAGTGGATACCGTAATTGTTAGAATGTCTTTGGGCATGATTCGTGCCTCGTACATTGGGGTGAGCTGTGTTGCGTACTCTTCCTCGGTTATGTTTTCGGATTGTTGAAGATAGGCTACTTTTTTAGACGAGCCACATCCACTCATTATAATGGCAAGGAAAAGAGCAAGCCACAAGTAGTTTTTTTGAGTCATAAAATAGTTTCTAGTTAAATGATTGAATTCGTACAGTTTAATGAAAGAGCAAAGGTAAATATTTTTTTTAATTGTATAAACTATTATTATATGTGTCTATTGGATATAATGAGTGATGCGGTTAGACAAACATTCGACAACTAGGCATACTGTGCTAGTTATAAGCTTAGTAATGATGTACACAAATCAAGTAAATAATAAAAGTTAAAGACACTATATAAAACTAATAAGACATATTAATATCATGAAAAGGACAAAACAAAAGGAGCAACTTTGGTGCTGCTCCTTTAATTGGTATGTTTTTATAATTCGCAATACAAACCATCATCGGCAAGATTCTTACATGGATAGCGCCATGTTTTAATATTGCTTTCGATGAGATCATCAGCATTGTCGGGTCCCCATGACCCCGCTGGATATCCATAAAGTGGTGCTTCGGGGTCGTTCTCCCAATAATCAAGAATTGGCTGCATGAACTGCCATGTGAGTTCGGCGCCTTCGCCCGACATATACAATGTATTGTCGCCAATCATACAGTCTAGAATTAGTCGCTCGTAGGCTTCGGGAATATAGTGATCTTTGAGATCAGAGTAGTGAAAATCGACATTCACAGATTTAACCTCATAGCCATTGCCAGGCACCTTGAGTCCAGTTTTTAGGAGAATCCCTTCATCAGGCTGTATGCGAAGTATCAATTGATTGCCTTGCTCGATGGCTCCATCCACTGATTTGAAGAGTTGTGCAGGTGAAGGTTTAAAGTGTATCACTATTTCGGAAACACGTGTGGGGAGTCTCTTTCCTGACCTGATATAAAAAGGAACCCCACTCCATCTCCAGTTATCAATAAAAAATTTCATTGCAAAATAGGTATCAGTGCGTGAGTTTGGATCAACTCCTTCTTCGTCTCGATATCCTTTAATTAGTTCACCCTTTATGTGCGATTCAGTGTATTGACCACGTATTACGTTATTACGAATATCGTCGTGGCTAAGTGGTCGTAGCGAGCGAAACACTTTTAGCTTTTCGTGTCTTATCTCTTCTGCATTGGCTTTTGCGGGTGGCTCCATTGCTACAAGTGAGGCTACTTGTAAGAGGTGATTTTGAATCATATCACGCAACACACCAGCATTTTCATAATAGCCTCCCCTACCCTCGACACCAATACTCTCGGCGGCTGTTATCTCGACGTGTTGAATATAATTTCTATTCCACAGCGGTTCGAAAATACCATTTGAAAAACGAGTAACCATAAGGTTTTGAACTGTTTCTTTTCCAAGATAGTGGTCAATACGATATATTTGATCTTCTTGAAAGAAGTCGAGAAGTTGCTTATTTAGATTTTGTGCCGACTTGAGGCTGTTGCCAAATGGCTTTTCGATAATGATTCTACGAAAACCTTTGTGCTGTAAAGTTAATCCTTGGCCATACAAGTATTTAGGAATAACTGAATATAGTTCGGGAGGAGTTGATAGATAGAAAATATAATTGTTTTTGAGATTGAATTTTATGTTCAACTCCTTTAGTCGTGCTTTAACGAGAGCATAATCGTCACTTTTTTTAGTGTCGATGCTTACATAAAACAGCATTGATAGAAAATTGTCAATCTTTTTTGGATCTATATTTTTGAGATTGGAAAACTTAAGAATTCCTTCTTTCATCTTTTTGCGAAAGTCTTTGTTAGAAAGATTGGTACGGCTAACTCCCAACACTGCATAACCCTCGGGCAATGAGTCGTTGATGTATAAATCAAATATCGAAGGAATAAGTTTTCGATAGGTGAGATCTCCTGAGGCACCGAATATAACAAGTGCCTGATTTTCTACTTTTTTCATTTGTGTCAATATCTTGTTTGTTTGGAATGTAACAATCTAATATGAAAATTGTTGAATATGTCCGAAATTATACTTTTCTGAGGCAATAATTTGCTAATCTCACAATTGATATTATCTTTGGAATTAAATAACAATTGAATATCTAATTAATATAATAAACATCACATCAAAAGAGCGTTATAAATATAAGTTATTCCTTTTTTGTAATATTTATTACATATAATCTTAAAAAAAATATAGATTTTTGCATTAAAGAAGATAAATAAACAATCTCAAAACTATAAATTGACATGAGGAAACTAAAAAAGATCTGGGAGGCATTGAAACCCCGCGGTGGTTGGCGGTATCCGGCAATCATCATAACAGGTGCTTTTGTGGGCCTGTTTATCTATACGTTTTTCCACTCACGTGCTTATAGTTACTTATCCGACAATCCTCGAACTTGTGTCAACTGCCACTTGATGAGCCCTTATTATGCAACATGGACGCATAGCTCGCATGGTAGAAACACAACGTGTGTTGATTGTCATGTTCCACACAATAACATTTTTAATAAGTACTATTTCAAAGCAAAGGATGGACTTCGTCACTCGGCAGTGTTTACCATTAGAGGTGAGAAGACAGCACTACAAGCTATTCCAGCTAGCTCGCAGGTGATTATGAATAACTGTATCAGATGCCATGAGCAACTGAATCAGGAATTTGTAAAAACTGGTCGTAGCGACTTTATGACAACTAAGATGAACAATGGACACGCTTGCTGGGATTGCCACAGAGAGGTGCCACACACACGTGGCAGATCGGAGGTGTCAACACCAAATGCTATTGTGCCAATGCCCGACACAACAGTGCCAGATTGGCTAAGCGATGCTATGAAACAGAAACATCTGAATAATTAGAATAACAAAAATCAATAAAATAAATAACTATCAAATTTATTCGCTATGAGTACAAATAATGAAAACAAGAAGATGAAACCTTGGGTAGCTTGGTTACTATTCTTCGTCACGGTTGGTGTGGTTTTTCTACTGGGTATGCTTGCTGCATCTATAACTACACGTAGAGCAGAGATTACCAGTATTATGAACAACAAAAAGATAGAAATCAAGGGCATAGAGTCGAGAAGTGAAATATTCGCCGAAAACTATCCGCGCGAGTATGAAACTTGGTTGGAAACAGCTGACACTACTTTCCAAAGTGAATTTCATGGCAGCAGCGTAGTTGATGTGCTAGCACAGCGTCCTGAAATGGTTGTTCTGTGGGCAGGATATGCTTTCTCTAAAGAATATGGAACTCCGAGAGGTCATATGCATATGATTGACGACTTGCACAACACTTTGCGTACTGGTTCGCCAATGAATCCAGACGAAGGTCCGCAGCCTGCAACTTGCTGGACTTGTAAAAGCCCTGATGTACCTCGCTTGATGGACTCGCTTGGTATTGCTGAATATTATCAAGGCACGTGGGCATCGCTTGGTCATGAGGTGGTTAACCCTGTGGGTTGTGCTGATTGTCATGAGCCTGAAAATATGAACTTACAAATTTCGAGACCAGCATTACTTGAGGGTCTTGCAAATAGTGGACAGGATGTAAATAAGCTATCGCAACAAGATATGCGTTCGTTGGCTTGTGCTCAGTGTCACGTTGAGTATTACTTTGAGCCTGGAACTAACTACCTTACTTTCCCATGGCACAATGGTTTGACCGCTGAAGGTGGTGAAAAATATTATGATGAAGTGGGTCATGTGGACTATGTTCATAAATTAAGTCGTGCTCCAATTTTGAAAGCACAACATCCAGACTACGAAATCTTCAAAATGGGTATCCACGGACAAAGAGGTGTGTCGTGTGCAGATTGTCATATGCCATATATTTCAGAAGGTGGTGTTAAATACTCAGATCATCATATCATCAGCCCATTGGCTAATATAAACAACACTTGTCAAGTGTGTCACCGCGAAAGTGAAGAGACATTGCGTGAGTCGGTTTATGAGCGTCAACGCAAAGGTAATGAGACTCGCGACATGGTAGAGCGTGAACTAGCTGCTGCTCATATCGAAGCTAAATTTGCTTGGGATCAAGGTGCTACTGAGGCTCAAATGGAAGATATTCTTCAATTGCTTCGTCAATCACAATGGAGATGGGATTATGCAGTTGCTTCTCACGGTGCTTCATTCCATGCACCAGTTGAATTCCAAAGACTTCTTTCACAAAGTTTAGACCGTGCTCATAAAGCTCGCTTTGCTATTGCAAAACTTTTACCACAATTGGGCCATATTGGTGATGTGCCAATGCCTGATATTTCAACAAAAGCAAAAGCTCAAGCTTACATTGGTTTGGATATGGAGCAAGAAGAGGCTAACAAAAAACAATTTATGGAAACTGTGGTTCCACAATGGTTGGAGACTGCAAAGAAAAACAATCGTTTAGTTAGCAGAAGATAATATATTGTCAAATAGATATTGAATGAAAACCATTTCTAGAAAAATTTGGGAGAAGCCATGGGATTACGCTGAGGGTTTTATAGTTGCAGCTGGTATTGCTATTGCAGGTTTTATGTTGCAGTTTTCACTTGGAACAATTATCCCTTCCGATTTTGCTTATCCTATTAATCTTATCATTGGAGCCCTATTTTTAGTAGGGCTTCTTTGTTGTCATTTCTTTTTCAAAGATAATCATATAGTAAGGTGGTTATCGAGTGTGAGATCTACAATGCCATCGTTGATTGTGCTGTTGATCGTTATTATCATTCTTGGCATTACACCACAGTTTTCAGCTTATGAACATGATGCACATTTGCCCAACGACTTTTTAAAGAAACTTGGTTGGTATCAAATGACCACTTCTTGGGCATTTATTTTGTTAAGCTTTTATATGCTGGTTATCTTAGGTCTTTCGACTCTTAGGATGACTAGAAAGCCTAACTCGTGGCGTTCATTAGGATTCTATCTCAACCATATAGGATTGTTTGTTGCTTTCTTGGGTGGTATTTTGGGGAGTGCTGATATGCAACGAATGACTATGAACGTTAAGGAGGGTCAAGTAGAATGGAGAGCCATGGACTTGCTTGGCGAAGTGCATGAATTGCCAATTGCAATCGAACTGGATACATTTAAGATTGAAGAGTATTTACCTAAGCTGGTTGTTATCAATAATCAAACTGGTAAGATATTACCTGATGGAAGACCTGAATCATACATGTATGAAGAGATTGGCGGAAAGACTACTTTGGCTGGTTACAGCATTGAGGTACTCGATTATTTGCCTAGTGCAGCTGTGGTACAAGATTCAACACAGGCTAATGTGGTTCCTTTTTATATGGAGGGGGCTAGCACGGCGTTGCAAATTAGAGTATCGGGCGGAACTCTATCGGAGCCCGTTGAAGGCTGGGTGAGCAATGGTAGCTTTATGTTTCCACACAAAGTGCTTTATGTGACTGATGAGCACAGTGTGGCAATGCCTATACAAGAGGTGAAGAGATATACTTCGATAGTGAGAGTGCTTACGGAGGATGGAAAACAGAAAGATGCAAAAATTGAGGTGAACAGTCCTTTGACCTTGGGTAGCTGGATGATTTATCAATATAGCTATGACGACAGCATGGGCAAATACTCGAAAGTGAGTGTGTTTGAGCTTGTGTATGACCCATGGTTGAAGATTGTGTACACTGGTATATTTATGATACTTGCTGGCTCGCTGTTTTTGTTTATCGTAGGACCAAAGAAGAATAAGAAATAGCATCTAAAGAAAGAATTGATTATGAATTGGGATCATTTTATATATTTTGCAATTGCATCGGTGGTGATGTGGGCTGTGGCTTCGGGAATTGCTTTGAAGAGCAAGAAGAAGTGGCTGCCTACTCTTTTGACCTTCGTTGGACTAGGTATCTTTTTTGTGTTTATCATGGGACTGTGGCAGTCGCTTGAGCGTCCGCCACTGAGAACAATGGGTGAAACTAGATTATGGTATTCATTCTTTTTGCCTGTGGCTGGTATTATAACATATCAGCGTTGGGGCTATAAATGGATATTGTCGTTTAGCACGATTATGGCGGCAGTTTTTATTGTTGTTAATATTCTGAAGCCTGACATCCACAACAAGGTATTGATGCCAGCGTTGCAGAGTCCGTGGTTTGCACCTCACGTTATTATATATATGTTTTCATATGCCATATTGGGTGCGGTGACGCTTGTGGCACTCTACTATTTGGTACGAGAGAAGAGAATTTCAGACAAGGACAGAATTATGGATATGACTGACAATTTGGTGTATGTGGGTACTGCCTTTATAACAATGGGTATGCTAATGGGTGCTATATGGGCGAAGGCTGCATGGGGGCACTACTGGAGCTGGGACCCGAAGGAGACGTGGGCTGCCGCTACATGGGTTGGATATCTACTATATATTCACTACCGATTGAGAAAAAGATCGACTAACAAGAATGCAATGATACTTTTGATATTTGCATTTCTACTACTACAAATGACCTGGTATGGGGTGAACTATTTGCCTTCGGCTAGAAGTAGCGTTCACACCTATTCCACTAATTAAAAAAAGTTCTACAAATCAAAAATACAAACTTGATATGAAGAGATTAAGTTATTTAATATTCTCGCTGATGTTGTTATCAGGGGGATTAGTCTTTGCACAACATGAGCATGAGACGGGTACATTTTCGGTAAAGGGTCAGTTGAGACCGAGAGCGGAATATCGCCATGGTGTGTTGAGCCCTATTGGAGAGGATCAGAAACCATCATCCTTTATTTCGAATCGTGCACGATTGAATCTTGGATATAACAACGGATTTCTGTCAATGGGATTTGGTGTTCAAGATGTGTCAGTGTGGGGCGAGAGACCTCAAATAGATAGCTACCCAGGCACAACAGGCATTAACGAGGCGTGGGCAAGGATAGGTTATAATGGATACTTCGCACAATTTGGTCGTCAAATGCTTACGTATGACGACGACAGAATACTTGGTACATTGGATTGGAATCAAGTGGGAAGGTTTCATGATGCGATGAAACTTGGTTATGAAAGTCCTGCACACAAATTTCATCTAATACTTGCTTATAATCAGCATGGGCAACTGCTAAATGCGGGAACTTTTTATGCTGGTGGACAGCCCTATAAAACGATGCAAACAGCATGGTATAAACACGATGCTGGTGCATTTAACATTTCGTTCTTGTTGATGAACCTTGGTTTTGAAGGTGGGACATCGGGTTCCGTAACTGAGCCATCTGTTGCTAAAACAAGAAACCTGCAAACCCTGGGCACTACAATTAATTACAAAATTGATGATTTGGGATTGTTCGGATCAGCTTATTATCAAACTGGAAAGACAAGGACAAACAATGATGTGGGTGCTTATATGTTTGCAGCCAAGGCTCAATATGCTTTTGCTCCAAATTTTAGTGCTGCTTTGGGTATCGATTACTTGTCGGGACAAAAGGAGGGAGAAGATAAGGTGACCAGATTTGATCCGCTATATGGAACTCACCATAAGTTTTATGGTACGATGGACTACTTCTATGCCTCGGCATTTGGCAACAAAGGTTTGTCGGACTTGTATGCCTCGTTGATATTTAAGCCTGTGAATAAGTTGACACTTGATTTGACGTATCATAATTTCACTTCGGCTCAAAATATTTCGGTGAATGGTGCTAATAAAAAGGGGTTGGGTTCGGAAATCGACCTAACGTTTACCTACCCTATTCGTCCATATATTGTGATGCAGGGTGGATATTCGATGATGTTTGGTACTGATGCTTTCTTCCAGATTAAGGGTGGCAGCAAGGACAAAACTCAAAATTGGGCTTTCTTGTCATTGAACATAAATCCTGAACTATTTAGTTCGTGGAGCAAATAGCAATATAATATAGAATTAGTATCTTTGCCTCATATAATATAATGAGGTGAAATGAAGAAACCACCT
>CAYFSV010000081.1:0-5571 GCA_964345815.1 uncultured Proteiniphilum sp.
AATTTGATGATTTAGCCTTTCTTCAAGTGCTATAAGGCTTAAATTTGTAATAGGACCTTTTTTTGGGTCTCAAAACTCTAAATGATGTCCACAATCGAATCAGGCAATGGAAAACAAATGGTGTGAGAGGGCGGGGGAGTAATAAACCTACCTACTCGATTATTTAATTTGATTTTGTTTGAACAATAATTTACAGTCTGTTGTTTACCTTTTTAACGAGCATCAAACTTACTATATGCTCGAACCAATGATATACGAAGAATAGATGAAAGTAAATCGAATGCATATCTGTTGTTGCTGTTGTTGATTGATTCCTTCCCTTATATAACAATCAACGGGACACCCCACGTCTCGCAATCTCAGATTTCATTTATTCACACATTAATATCCACTTATTATGATTGATAAAACTTTTGAACTTATAGATAAGTTTCAGCCCTTGCCTATACAGATTCCTTTAAATAAGGTTGAATTGGAAGGCGTAATAGAGACTCTCTTTCTACAAATGTTTCCTTTCGATATCAAGATTGGAGCCCACGAGTGCCGCTTTAAGCTAAAAGAGTCGGCAGTGATTCTTTCAGATAGCATTGCAAGATTAAAAAACCAAGACTTTGCCGAAAAGGTTGTTTATAAGTTTTTTGAGCAACTGCCCGATATACAAGCACGACTGTATGAAGATGCCGCCTGTTACCTAAAAAACGATCCTGCAGCAAAATCAATTGAGGAGGTGATTATCGCCTACCCTGGATTTTTTGCTCTTAGTGTGCACCGTATCGCACATGCGTTATATAAATTAGGAGTGCCACTTATACCACGTCTTTTTGCAGAGCACGCTCACTCAAAGGTGGGTATTGATATTCACCCTGCAGCCACAATTGGCAATAATCTGTTTCTCGATCATGGCACTGGTATTGTAATAGGCGAAACAACGCAGATAGGCAATAATGTAAAGATTTATCAAGGTGTGACGCTTGGGGCACTCTATGTCGAAAAAGCTCTCTCCAATAGTAAACGACACCCCACAATTGAAGATGATGTGGTGATATACTCTAACGCCACTATTTTGGGAGGAGACACCGTTATAGGGCGCAACTCAACAATTGGCGGAGGGGCATGGCTCACCCGTAGCGTGATTCCCTACTCATTAGTCTATAATTCGGTGGATGTGAAAATTAAAACAGTAAAAAGCTTTGTTCAACCCAACGATTTTGTGATTTGAGCATACGCATAATAAATAGTAACATTTTAAAAAAACAACACAATGAAATTTTCAAACATTTTAGAATCAATCGGAAATACACCTCACATTCGCTTGAGCAAACTGTTTCCAAACAATGAGGTGTGGATAAAGCTTGAGAAGCAGAATCCAGCAGGTAGCATCAAAGACAGAATTGCATTGGCAATGATTGAAGATGCCGAGCAAAAGGGTATTCTCAAACCAGGAGCCACCATCATTGAGCCTACATCGGGCAATACGGGTGTGGGGCTATCCTATGTGGGTGCCTACAAAGGTTATCGCGTGATAATTGTAATGCCAGAACAGATGTCTGTTGAGCGTCGCAAACTGATATCTTCATTTGGTGCCGAGCTTGTGCTCACCCCTCGCGAAAAAGGAATGAAAGGAGCTATTGAAAAGGCTGAAGAGCTAAATGCACAAATTGAAAACTCTTGGATTCCGATGCAGTTTCAAAATCAAGCCAATATAGAGATTCACGCCAAAGCCACTGCTGCCGAAATTATTGCCGATTTTCCCGAAGGATTCGACTATCTGATTACAGGAGTTGGCACTGGAGGGCACATTACGGGAGTAGGTCGCGAACTAAAAAAGAAATTTCCTAACATACAGGTTGTAGCTGTCGAGCCAACTGGTTCGCCAGTTATTTCGGGAGGCGAGCCTGGTCCGCACACCATTCAGGGGCTTGGAGCAGGATTTATTCCGGGCACTCTTGATCTTAATGTGATTGATAGTGTTATAAAGGTTGAAAATGAAGATGCCTTTAAGTATGCAAAATTATTAGCACACAAAGAGAGCATTTTGGGAGGAATCTCTACAGGTGCATCCATTGCAGCAGTAACTCAGAAGATTGAGGAGCTTTCTGCCCAAGGCAAACGCATACTAACGTTCAACTATGACACTGGCGAGCGCTATCTATCGGTCGATGGCTTGTTTTAAGTAGTAGAAACACTTGAAGGTGACTAATCACTCTTCAAGTGTTTTATTGTTTTATGCTTGTGCTTTTAATATCTTCTAGTATCGAAACTGCGGTTTCTACATTAACCACATTTCTGATTACTACAGATCTTTTCTTTTTTACTTCACGAAGTTTGCACTCACGCGGATATTTTTGAACATAGTTAAGTAGTTTGCCAAATGCGTCAGACTGATAATAGGGCGATTCATCGTCGGAAATAAGAAATAGCGTCATTTGCGAAGCCTTCAAGAATAGTTTTTCTATACCCAATGATTTTGCAATTCGGCGAAGGCGCACAATTCGTATCAATTCTCTGCCCTGATTAGGGATTTTGCCAAATCTATCTTCAAGTCGCTTAATAAAGTCAAAGATATCGGTTTCAGTTTCCAGGCTGTCTAATTCTCTATATATAGCAACCCGTTCGGCATCATTAGGAATATATGTGACGGGAAACATAAGCTCCAAATCACTTTCCACCACCACATCATCCACAAAGTCCTCATCTTTTTCGGCTTTCAGCTCTTGTTGTTGTCGGTGAAGGTCGGCAAATTCATCTTTTCGAAGTTCTTGGACAGCTTCAGATAATATTTTTTGATATGTCTCGTAGCCCAAATCAGTAATAAATCCACTTTGTTCGGCACCCAGCATGTTTCCTGCTCCTCTTATATCTAAGTCTTGCATTGCAATGTGCATACCACTACCAAGGTCTGAGAAGTTTTCTATTGCCTGTAGTCGTCTTCTCGAGTCGGTGCTGAGTGTGTAGAGAGGGGGAGCCATAAGATAGCAAAAGGCTTTGCGATTGCTTCGCCCCACACGACCACGCAATTGGTGAAGATCGCTAAGTCCAAAGTTTTGTGAATTGATTATGATAATAGTGTTTACGTTTGGCATATCAATGCCCGACTCTATGATAGTTGTGGCTAAAAATATATCATACTCATGATTCAAGAAATCATTAACCACACCTTCAAGTTTTTTTGGGTCCATTTGCCCATGTCCCACCGCTATTCTTATGCCATTGAGTTCACGTTTTAGCATAGCCTCCATTTCGTATATATTTTGGATGCGATTGTTAACAATAAACACCTGCCCGTTTCGGCTCACCTCATAGTTGATAGCCTCTTTCATCACCTCCACATCAAATGTGTGCACCTCTGTTTGCACTGGGTATCTGTTGGGTGGTGGAGTGTTGATTGTGGAGAAATCGCGCGAGCCCATTAGCGAAAACTGCAATGTGCGTGGAATGGGGGTGGCGGTCATTGTGAGTGTATCAATATTGGTTTTGAGTTGCTTCAGCTTCTCTTTTGTTGATACTCCAAATTTTTGCTCTTCGTCTATAATCAGCAATCCTAGGTCGTTGAAAGCTATATCCTTACCCACTAACCTGTGGGTGCCAATTATTATATCAATTTTCCCCTCTTTTAGATCGGCTAGTATCTCTCTTTGCTCTTTGGCACTTCGTGCTCTACTCAGATAATCTACACGAACGGGAAAGTCGGCAAGTCGTTTTTTAAAAGTGCGATAGTGCTGAGTAGCCAACACGGTAGTTGGTACCAACACCGCCGTTTGCTTTTGGTCTGTAGCCGCTTTAAATGCTGCACGCATTGCTATTTCGGTTTTGCCAAAGCCCACATCTCCACACACAAGCCTATCCATTGGGTGTTGGCTCTCCATGTCTTGCTTTATTTCTTGTGTGGTTTTTAGTTGGTCGGGCGTATCTTCATACATAAATGAAGCCTCCAGCTCGTTTTGTAAATAAGTATCCCTGGAGAATGCAAAGCCCTTTTCTTGTTGACGTTGGGCATATAGTTTAATTAAATCGCGAGCAATATCTTTTATTTTGCTCTTGGCTTTTGTTTTGGTGCGCTCCCACGCTCCCGAGCCCAGTTTGTTAAGCTTAGGGGGTTCGCCCTCTTTGCCTTTATATTTCGAAATCTTGTGGAGCGAGTGGATAGATACAAAAACAGCATCATTATTCAGATATGTAAGCTTTATCACCTCCTGAATAGTCTCGCCAATACGCAGACGTACCAGGCCCGCAAATTGCCCCACACCATGATCGTAGTGCACCACAAAATCGCCCTGCTGTAGTTGATTAATCTCTTTTAGCGTAAAGGCAACTTTACCCGAACGAGCCTTGTCCGACTTGAGACTATATTTGTGAAATCGGTTAAATATTTGATGATCCGTAAAAAGACACACCTTCAATGTTTCATCTGCAAATCCTTCGTGAAGTGTTTTTGAAATGGGTGTGAAAGGAATTTTATCTCCTCTATCCTCAAATATATCTCTCAATCGATCGTGTTGTTTGCTGCTATCGCTTAGTATGTATAATTGATATCCATTGTCGAGATAATGCTTGAGGGAGTCGGCAATCAAGTCAAAATTCTTTTGAAATAGAGGCTGTGGCGATGTCTCAAAGTTGATGGTGGCATCAGCCGTGTCTAGCATTTTGCTATCAAATCGTATCTTTTTGAATGGCTTCATTGAGTTCAAAAACTCACCCTTGGGGGTTAGTTCGGCAGCCACAAGTTCTTCGTTGCTTAAGTCAATAGTTAGCTCATCGTTGTAAATGCTTTCGATGCGACTCTCAATCCACTTCAAATCCTCAATTCCTACAATTGTGTCAACAGGGAGCGAATCAAATAGTGTAGAGCTTTTGGATTGACTTTTACCAAATTCTGGCACTATTCTGATATCGCTTAGCTTCTCTTTCGATAGTTGGCTCTCAACCTCAAAGCTTCTTATTGTTTCCACTTCATCACCAAAAAAATCGATGCGATATGGCAATTCATTCGAAAATGAAAACACATCGATGATGCTACCTCTTACGGCATACTGACCAGGCTCATACACATAGTCTTCATATGAAAAACCGTAAGAGTCGAGCACTTCGGATACAAAGCTAAAGTCAAGCTTGTCACCAACTCCAATCTTTAGCGTGTTTTTGGTCATAACCTCTTCCGACACATTTTTTTCGGACAATGCATCGGGGTATGTAACAATAACTAGTGGCGAGTTGCTATCGTGAAGGCGACTTAGCACCTCGGTTCTCAGTATTTCGTTTGCCGAGTCTATTTGTCCATACTTGGCTGCACGCTTATATGCTGAAGGATAGAATAAAACCTTACCCGAGTCGAGTATCTGGCTTATGTCGTGATAGAAATATCCTGCCGATTCAAGATCGTTAAGTATATAGATATAATGCTGGGGTTTGTTGCTAAATAGCGATGCCGAAAGCAATGCGCGTGACGAGCCATGCAGCCCCTTGATGGAAAAGGAATTTACCCTTTGAAGCATTTTTTGAGCTGCGATAACCTTGGGGTGCGACTCAAATATTTTAAGAAGATGTGTGATATCTGTTGTTGCCATATATTGG
>CAYFSV010000081.1:5671-10757 GCA_964345815.1 uncultured Proteiniphilum sp.
TCATATGTCTATAATTGTCAGAAATTTACTATCTTTGTGGCACTAAAACATTTATTAATTATGCAGCATGATATAATGTATGCTCCTGACTACATCTTCGAAACAAGCTGGGAGGTGTGCAACAAAGTGGGAGGTATATACACTGTGCTCTCAACCAGAGCAAACTCAATGCAACAGCTATATAAAGATAAAGTTTTCTTTGTGGGTCCTGATGTTATTGTAGATTCTGAAAATCCATGGTTTGTGGAGGATAATAAGCTATTTGGAGAATGGCGAGTGTATGCTAAAAAGAATCAAAATCTAGATATAAGAATAGGCCGCTGGGATGTGCCAGGCAAGCCAATTGCAATATTGGTGAAATACGAAAGATTTTTTGAAAAGAAGAATGATATCTACGGTCAAATGTGGATGGACTTTGGTGTTGACTCGATGTATGCTAATGGCGACTACGACGATTCGTGCATCTTTGCATATGCATCGGGCGTAGTGATTGAGAGTTTCTATAGATATCATGGTCTTGAAGCAAACAATGTAATAGCTCATTTTAATGAGTGGCAAATGGGTATGGGTGCTTTATATGTGAAGAAGCATGTTCCAAAAATAGCGACATTGTTCACAACCCACGCCACAGGTATTGGTCGCTCAATTGCTGGAAATGGATTACCTCTATATAATCATCTGAAAAGCTACAATGGCGACCAGATGGCGCGCCAATTGGGCATGGTGGCAAAGCACTCGGTTGAGAAAAGAGCTGCACAGCATGTTGATTGTTTCACCACGGTGAGCGATATCACGGCGCAAGAGTGTGCGCAATTTTTGCAACGTCACCCCGAAGTTATCACCACTAATGGTTTCGAGAAAGGCTTTATACCCAAGGGTGCGGCGCATAAAGCAGCCGTGAAAAAAGCAAGAAAGATATTGACTTCAGTTGCCGAAAAAACATTAGGCCACTCTGTTCATAAAGATGCTTTGATGGTGGGAATAAGTGGTCGCTATGAATATAAGAACAAGGGTATAGATGTTTTTATAGATGCAATGAATCAGTTGCGCCAGATGCGTCACCTGTCTAAAGATGTTATTGCATTTATAATGGTCCCTGCATGGATTAAAGGTCCGCGTCAGGATTTGATGAATGAACTAAATGGAAATGGCGATTGCAAAAGCGAGGGAAGATGTCCTTTTGTTACGCACGAGCTGAATGATCCGCAAAACGACCCTGTGATGAATCAGTTGAAGCACCTAGGGTTTTGTAATGATAAGAATGATAGGGTTAAAGTTATTTTTGTTCCATCATATCTAAATGGTAATGATGGTATCTTCAATGCCGATTATTATGATTTACTTGTGGGGCTTGATTTGACAGTATTTCCATCTTATTATGAGCCATGGGGCTACACTCCGCACGAAAGCGTTGCCTTTTCGGTTCCTACTGTGACCACCACTTTGGCAGGGTTTGGCACGTGGGCTAAAAAAGTGGGCGACAAAAAGGGAATTGATGATGGCGTGGAGGTGATATATCGCGATGACAACAACTCTAATGATGTGGCACGTGAGATAGCAGAGATTATTCTCGACTTCTCGCTTAAGAGTATTGAGCAAATAACGCTTTTGCGCAAATGTGCATACAAACTTTCCGAAAAAAGCGATTGGGCTCATTTCTTTGTGCACTATCAGGAAGCTTATAGCAAGGCGTTGCACAATTCATATTTAAGACTATCAAAACCAGCAACTTTTAAAGTTGACTAAACTATTAATCTTTAATCATTGTTTAAAATGATTGACGAGATTTCTAAAAGAAATATTACTAACTAAAACTATAAATTAAAAATGATTATTCAAACAAGTAACACAAACAATCCGGTGTGGCGTGATGTGCACGTGTATTCTTTTTTGCCAGCCGAATTGAAACCGCTTGAGGAGATTGCCCACAACATATGGTGGACATGGAGCGATGAAGCTAAGGATGTTTTCAATCTTCTCGATCTTGAAGAATATGAAAAACATGACAAGAACCCTGTAGCTCTACTTCAAAACCTAAAGACAGAGAGAGTTGAGGAGATTGTAAATGATAAAACTTTAGTTGATAGAATCAACAAAGTATATAAATCCTTTAAGGATTATATGGCTACTCCTTATAATGCTGAAAGACCAAGTATTGCTTATTTCAGTATGGAGTATGGCTTGTCTCACGTGTTAAAAATATATTCTGGTGGCTTGGGCGTTTTGGCAGGCGACTACCTGAAAGAGGCTAGCGATAGCCGTGTGGATATGACAGCTGTGGGATTCTTGTATCGCCAAGGCTATTTCACACAAAGTTTGTCGATGGATGGACAGCAGGTGGCAAACTATGAGCAGCAAAATTTTGGTTGCTTACCAATAGCACCTGTGTTGGATGAAAACAACAACCAAATGGTGTTGGAGGTTCCATTCCATGATAGAATAGTTTATGCAAATATATGGAAGGTGTCGGTGGGTCGTATTAACTTATACCTAATGGATACCGATTTGGAGCTAAATAGCGACTACGATAGATTTATCACCTATCAACTATATGGTGGAGATTGGGAAAACCGTATGAAGCAGGAGTATCTGCTTGGTATTGGAGGTGTTTTGTTGCTTAACAAGTTAGGCATCAAAAAAGATGTATATCATATGAACGAAGGACACGCTGCACTAATCAGTGCACAGCGCTTGTTGGATTATATTACCGAAGAAAATCTTTCGTTCAACGAAGCTCTTGAGGTTGTGCGTGCATCTACTCTCTACACTGTTCATACGCCAGTTCCAGCGGGTCACGACTATTTTGAGGAGGGACTTATCCATAAATATATGGAGCCAATGGTTAACAAGCTAGGCATTTCGTGGCAAGAGTTTATGGACATGGGACGCGACAACCCTGGTTCGCACGACAAATTCTCTATGAGCGTGTTTGCACTTAAAACTGCACAAGAGGCAAACGGTGTGAGCAAGCTTCATGGAACAGTTTCGCAGGAGATGTTCCAGCCTGTATGGAAAGGATATTTCCCCGAGGAGCTTCATGTGAGCTATGTAACCAATGGCATTCACTTGCCAACTTGGGCAACTTCTTCGGTAAAGCGTCTTTATGAAGAAAACTTTGATAAGAACTTCTATCAAGACCAATCTAACGTCAATATTTGGGAGAAAATATTTGAAGTGGATGATGAGGATGTTTGGAATTTGAGAATGCATTTGAAGCAAAAGTTGGTTAACTACATTAAGCATGAGTTTACTGATGGATGGTTGCAAAATCAGGCAAATCCATCGCAAATTATGACTATGCTTAATCAGGTAAATCCAAAGTCGCTTATTATTGGTTTCTCTCGTCGATTTGCAACTTACAAACGCGCTCATCTATTGTTCTCAGATTTGGATAGACTCTCAAAACTATTGAATAATCCAGATAGACCTGTAACTTTCCTATTTGCAGGAAAGGCTCACCCTGCCGATGGTGGTGGACAAGCTCTTATCAAACATATTGTTGAGATATCTCGTCGTCCTGAATTTTTGGGTAAAATCATATTCCTTGAAAACTATGACATGAGATTGGGCAAGCGCTTGGTTTCGGGTGTGGATGTTTGGCTAAACACTCCAACTCGTTTGCAAGAGGCTTCGGGAACATCAGGCGAAAAAGCTATTATGAATGGTGTACTAAATCTGTCTGTTAAAGATGGTTGGTGGTACGAAGGATATGTAGAGGGAGCAGGATGGGCACTAACTGCGAAGAAGGTTTATGAAAATCAAACTTTCCAAGATGAGCTAGATGCAGCTACCATTTACAATATGCTTGAAAATGATATCATTCCAAGATATTATGCTATTAATAGCAAAGGATATTCGCCAGAGTGGATAAAAACCATTAAAAACTCAATAGCGAAGATAGGTCCTCACTACAACACTAAACGTATGATGGACGACTATTTTGATAGATTCTATAATAAACTGGCTGCTCGCTCAAAAACAGTGATTGCCGACAACTATGCCAAGGCAAAAGAAATTGTGCGTTGGAAAGAAGATACAGCTGCTAAATGGAATAATATTGAGGTATTGAAGGTAAACTACGAGCCGGTGCAGGAGTTGAAAGATAATGGCAAAGGCAAGGTGTATGGAGAGGTTATTATTGATAAGAAAGACTTAAATGCCGACTTGGGTGTTGAATGTGTGGTTGTGAACTACGATTCGGTATCAAACAAGGCAGAGTATATTGAACGACATGAGTTTGAGCTAGTGAAAACGGAAGGAACAAAACTATACTTCCAAAAATCAAACCCAATATCTAACCCAGGTACTCATCAATACGCCATTAGAGTGTATCCTAAAAATGAGGATTTGGCTCATCGTATGGACTTTGCATTTGTGAAATGGATAGGATAAAATATAAGCCAATTATAAATTACTATTAGTTTAAATGAAAGCGCCTTGGAGAATTCTCTGAGGCGTTTTTCTGTATATAAAAAACTCACGAGAAAAATCTTTTGATTTACTCTCGTGAGCCACTTAAGGTTAATTCATGAAGACTGTGTAAAGTTTGTTGTATCAAAATTTACAACTCTTAAGGTGTGGTTTCTTCATTGCTTTTCGCTCGATCTTTTGTTGGAGAAGCATTAAAGTATTTTGTATAGAGATTCACAAAGTGTGAAATGTTTGTGAAACCACATATCTCTGCTATTTCTGTTATTGATAAGTCTGTTTCTAGAACATAATGACGTGATTCATCTAATCTTCGCTCTAGCATCCATTTGTAAGGGGTGTTATTAAAGTTCTTTTTGAAGTGTCTGGTGAATGATTTTATACAAGTGTAGTCACATTTTTCGGCAAGTTCAACAACGGTCCTAGACTCCATATAATATTTTATGACATTTGTCTGAAAATCATTTCTATTGGCAGGAGGTCTAAATTTTACCATTAATACCTCCTCGTCTGAGTCTGGTCTTATAACCGTTCTTTCTCCATTTGAGAAAATAAAGACACATGACGAAACCTCTGAAAAAACAAACTGATCTGTCTTCATTCTATTCACAACTTTAAAATTATACCTTCTTATAAATGCTTACCCCTCCTCCATATG
>CAYFSV010000082.1:0-10474 GCA_964345815.1 uncultured Proteiniphilum sp.
TAAGGGCTAAATTATCAATGTTTGGTGTTTGAAACTTTTCTTGTCCAAAACAACTTAAGTCACCGTACCCTAAATCATCAGCAATGATGAATACAACATTAGGTTTTTGTTGTGCAGACAGTGTAAATGCACTAGCTAAAGAAAGACTAGTGGCTAGGAATTTTGTTTTCATTCATTGAGTTTTTAGAATAGTTATGAACTAATAGCTAGAACACAAAGATATATATAAAAAGCGAAAAGCGCTACGATCACTCGCGGCGCTTCTCTAATGTTTAACATTTTAAAAATCACAGCTTCGTCTCTGTAACATCTTTGCAAGTATTTTAGCCCTTTGCTTTTTACAGATGCTACTTCGACGATGTCGTTAACCTTTAGTCAATTTCAATTTTAAATGGAATGCTAGAGGTTATCTACTGAGGAGCGTTAATTATTCCTCAGCAGCAGTTTCTTGTGTTGTAGTGTTTGCAACAGCTGCCTCTGTTGAAGCAGATCTTCTACGAGAACGACGTGTTCTTGTTTTCTTAGTTGCTTTCTCACTCAACATATTTTCGTTGTAATCAACAAGCTCGATAAAACACATAGCTGCGTTATCACCTAGTCTATATCCAGTTTTAATTATACGTGTATATCCTCCTGGGCGATCGGCAACTTTTTCGGATACATTCTGAAATAATTCAGTTACCGCGTGCTTATTTTTTAGTTTGCTAAATACAATTCTTCTTGAACTAGTAGTATCTTCTTTAGAACGTGTAATAATTGGTTCTACAAACTTTCTCAGTTCTTTGGCTTTAGGAACAGTTGTAAAAATGCGCTTATGCAAAATCAAAGATGCTGCCATATTTGACAACATTGCTTCTCTGTGTGCGGAAGTGCGTCCTAAATGATTGTTTTTTTTATTATGTCTCATTATCGCTATTCTTTATCTAGTTTATATTTTGAAATATCCATACCAAATGAGAGGTTTAGATTTTCTAGAATTTCCTCTAATTCGCTAAGTGATTTTTTACCAAAGTTTCTGAACTTAAGAAGATCGTTTCGGTTATGAGTTACTAGATGTCCCAAAGTATCTACTTCAGCAGCTTTCAAGCAGTTTAAGGCTCGAACTGATAAGTTCAAATCACCTAACTTGCGCTTCAATAGCTGACGCATATGCAGAACTTCTTCGTCAAATTCTTCTATGCTATCTGCATCAGCTGCCTCTACCATCATCTTAGCTTCATCAGAAAACAGAGCAAAATGTTGGATAAGTATTTTAGCTGCCTCTTTCAAAGCATCCTTTGGCTGAATAGAACCATCAGTTGTAACATCTATAACCAATTTTTCGAAGTCAGTCTTTTGCTCAATACGATAATCTTCAACATCAAATTTTACATTTCTAATTGGAGTATAAATTGAATCGATTGCAATGACTTGTACATCTTCAGTGGTTAAGAAAGAGCGATTAACTTCGGCTGGAACATATCCACGACCTTTATTAACAGTCAACTCAATCTTCAGTTCAGTCTTTTTGTCTAAATGGCAAATTTCGAGTTCTGGATTTAGTACCTCGAAGCCAGTCAAACTCTTATTGATATCACCAGCTTTAAATACATCTGTTCCTGAGATGGTCAAATTAACAGTCTCAGTATCGAACTCTTCAACCTTTCTTTTAAATCTTACTTTTTTAAGATTTAAAATAATGGCTGTCACATCTTCTATAACACCCGGAATAGTAGCAAATTCGTGTTCCACTCCACTAATCTTGAACGAGGTTATCGCATATCCTTCTAATGAAGACAACAATATGCGACGAAGTGCATTACCAATGGTAATACCATAACCTGGCTCCAAAGGACGGAATTCAAACTTACCGGAGAACTCATTCTCCGAAATCATTATTACTTTATCGGGTTTTTGAAATGCTAATATTGCCATGAAATTATTGTTTAGAATATAATTCTACAATTAACTGTTCTTTAATGTTTTCTGGAATATCTTCTCTTTCGGGTATATGTAGAAACTTACCGCTTAATGAGCTATTATCCCATTCTAACCAAGGATATTTACTATGATTAAATCCAGTCAATGCATTTGAAATTACTTCAAGTGACTTGGATCTTTCTCTAATACCAACTATTTGACCTGGCTTAACTGTGTAAGAAGGTATGTTCACTACTTTGCCATCAACAATTATATGCTTGTGAGACACAAGTTGTCTTGCTGCAGACCTTGTTGGTGCAATTCCTAAACGATAAACGATGTTATCTAAACGACACTCAAGTAGCTGAAGCAATACTTCACCTGTAATACCGCGGCTGCGAGCTGCTTTCTCGAATGTTAGACGGAATTGCTTTTCTAAAACACCGTACGTATATTTTGCACGTTGTTTTTCACGCAACTGAATTCCATATTCAGAAGTCTTTCTTCTTCGTGTGTTCCCATGCTGACCTGGAGGATAATTCTTTTTTGCAAGAACTTTGTCAGGACCGAATATGGGTTCGCCAAACTTTCTAGCGATTTTTGATTTTGGACCAATATATCTAGCCATGTTGTATTTAATACTTTTTTACTGAAGCCTAAACTGTGCAGCCGCGATTACAGAGAAGTTGTATTTGTAATCAATTTCACAGCTCAAGTTTCAAGTTGTATGAAAATTATAATTAATAATTAAACTCTTCTGGATTTGGGTGGACGACATCCATTATGTGGAATTGGTGTAACATCAACAATCTCTGAAACCTCAATTCCAGCACCGTGTAGTGTTCTAATTGCAGATTCACGACCATTACCTGGACCTTTAACATAAACCTTTACTTTACGTAACCCTAAATCAAATGCTACTTTCGCACAGTCTTGCGCTACCATCTGAGCTGCATAGGGAGTGTTCTTTTTAGAGCTTCTAAAACCCATCTTCCCAGCAGATGACCAACTAATTACTTCGCCATTTTCATTGGTCAAAGCAACAATAATATTGTTAAATGATGATGTTATATGAGCTTGCCCCTCCGCACCAACTTTAACGTTTCTCTTTTTTGTTGAAACTGATCTTTTTGCCATTTTAATTATCTATTATTTAGTAGCTTTTTTCTTATTAGCAACTGTTTTCTTTCTTCCCTTACGTGTACGTGCATTATTTTTAGTGCTTTGTCCACGAACAGGCAAACCAATACGATGACGGATTCCGCGATAGCAGCCAATATCCATCAATCGTTTAATGTTTAGCTGAACCTCAGTTCTTAAATCACCTTCAATTTTGTATTCTGCAGAAATAATTTCTCTAATACTTGCAGATTGGTCGTCCGTCCAATCTTTAACTTTGATATCTCTATCTACGCCGGCTTTTTCTAGTATTTTGTTCGCCGAGCTACGTCCGATTCCATAAATATAAGTCAAGGCAACTTCACCTCTCTTATTTTGTGGCAAATCGACACCTAAAATTCTTTTAGCCATATAGTTTTATAATATTTGATTAGTACAAATTTTAACCCTGACGTTGTTTAAACTTTGGGTTCTTTTTGTTGATTATGTATAATCGGCCTTTTCTGCGAACAATTTTACAGTCTGCCGAACGTTTTTTTAATGATGCTCTTACTTTCATTCTGTTATGTTATTTTTGACTTATATATCTCATATAAGCCACTATTTTATTTGTATCTAAATGAGATTCTTCCTTTTGAAAGATCATACGGAGACATTTCAACACGTACTCTGTCACCTGGTAAAATACGAATATAATGCATACGCATTTTTCCAGAAATATGAGCCGTTATCTCATGTCCGTTTTCTAACTCTACACGAAACATTGCATTAGACAATGCCTCAATAATTGTTCCATCTTGTTCAATAGATGCTTGTTTAGCCATATTTGTTTTACTTACTTTTTAAATTAATGTTTATTGTTCAATAAATTCAAATGTTGATAGTATCTGAGCTTTGCCATTTTTTATAGCAACTGTATGCTCGAAGTGAGCAGAAGCTTTGCGATCTTTTGTTCTGACGGTCCACCCATCATCTTCAAAAACAACATTTTTACTACCTAAATTAATCATGGGCTCAATTGCAATACACATGCCATCTTTAATTAATGGACCAGTTCCTTTTCTACCGTAATTTGGCACTTCAGGAGCTTCATGCATATCTCTTCCAATTCCATGACCAACCAACTCTCTAACAACCGAATAACCATGAGACTCACAATACTTCTGAATAGTTGAACCTATATCTCCTATTCTATTGCCGACTATTGCTTGCTCAATACCTTTATATAAGGATTCCTTTGTAATCTTAAGAAGTTGCTTTACTTCAGGGGCAACTTCACCAATACAAAAAGTATAAGCTGAGTCGCCACAAAAACCACGCAACTTTGTTCCACAATCTATGGAGACTATGTCACCTTCTCTTAGTGGTACATCATTTGGAATTCCGTGAACTACATTTTCATTCACTGAAGCACAAATCGAATTAGGGAAACCGTTGTATCCTAAAAAGGTTGGTACCGCACCATGATCTCTGATAAACTGCTCAGCAATAGAATCTAATTGTAGCGTTGTTACTCCAGGCTTCATATGTTTTGAAAGTTCACCCAAGGTCTTTCCAACCAAACGGTTGCTTTGGCGCATCAATTCGATTTCCTCTTCTGTTTTCAGTATTATCATTCTATTGTTCATTTGAGTTTATCTAATTAAATAACATTAGTAAGCAGCCATAGAGCCGGTTCTACCCTTTATTTTAGCACCCGATTTCAAAAATCCGTCATAGTGACGCATCAACAGATGACTTTCAATTTGTTGTAGAGTATCCAAGACCACCCCAACAAGGATAAGTAAAGAGGTTCCTCCAAAGAAATTGGCAAACTGCGAATTTATACCCATTACACCAGCAAATGCAGGCATTATAGCTACTAGAGCTAAAAATAAAGATCCTGGAAAAGTGATTCTGGACATTATGGTGTCTATATATTCAGCAGTACGCTTACCTGGTTTAATACCGGGAATAAAACCATTATTTCTCTTCAAATCTTCAGCCATTTGTATTGGATTGACAGTAATCGCCGTATAGAAATAAGTAAAGGCAATAATTATGATAGCAAAGATGAAGTTGTACCAAAAGCTGGTATAGTTCATCAGTGAAGCCCAAAAGCCTCCACCATCAGATGCAGAGAAACGAGCTGCAGTAAGAGGAATAAACATAATTGCTTGTGCAAAAATGATAGGCATTACGTTCGCAGCATTCACTTTCAAAGGTATATATTGCCTAACACCGCCATATTGTCTATTACCAACTACTCGTTTAGCATATTGAACAGGAATTCTGCGTGTACCCTGAACTAACATGATAGCGCCAGCTATAACAACCATTAGGAATACAATTTCAAGTAAGAACAACACAAGTCCACCAGGAGCATTTAGTAAACGAACTACTTCGGCAACTAATGCATGTGGTAAACGAGCTATGATTCCAATCAAAATTATAAACGAAATTCCATTACCAATTCCTTTATCAGTAATACGCTCTCCCAGCCATAACACAAACATGCTACCACCCGCAAGGATTATAGTTGAAGGTATTACCCAATCAAACAGTCCCCCAGGAATAGCAGAACCAAGAGCCCCATATATATATGCAGGACCTTGGAATAGCAAAATGGCTACAGTTAAATAGCGAGTATATTGATTCATTTTGGTTCTACCACTTTCACCTTCACGTTGCATTTTTTGAAATGCAGGAACTGCTATACCTAGTAACTGCATAACAATTGACGCCGAAATATAAGGCATAATCCCAAGAGCAAAAATAGAAGCATTAGAAAAAGCTCCACCTGAGAACATATCTAACAAACTAAGCAAGCCTGAGCTTGCATTAGCTTGTAATGCATCAAGAGCAACTGGGTCAACACCTGGTAAAACTACGAAAGACCCGAAGCGATAGATTGCTATAAAACCAACTGTTATAAGCAATCTCATTCGCAGATCTTCAATTTTCCAAATATTTTTTACTGTTTGTACAAATCCCATTTCAATTAGATTTTTACGGCTGTTCCACCTGCTGTTATAATAGATTGTTCAGCCGATTTTGAGAAAGCATGCGCTTCCACCTCAAGCTTGGCAGAAAGCGAACCTTTACCCAAAACTTTAACCAATTGTTTTGGAGAAACAATTCCAGCTTGTATTAAAACTTCAGGAGTGATTTTCTCAATACTCTTTGAGTCAGCAAGCTCCTGTAGAGTTTCTAGGTTTACTGCCTTGTATTCAACTCTTTTTAGAGGATTGAAACCAAATTTGGGAACACGACGTTGCAAGGGCATTTGGCCTCCTTCAAAACCGATTTTCTTAGAATATCCTGATCTTGATTGCGCACCTTTGTGTCCTCTTGTTGAGGTTCCACCTCTACCCGATCCTTCTCCTCTACCGATTCTCTTACGAGATTTAGTAGCTCCTTTGGCCGGTTTTAAGTTCGATAAATCCATCTTATATATATTTTTCTTATCGTTAATACTATTTTATTCTACAATCTGTACAAGATGATGAACCCTATTAATCATCCCTCTTATTGAAGGAGTATCATTATGTTCAACAACTTTGTGCATCTTAGTTAAGCCTAGGGAATCTAAAGTTCTCTTTTGAACCTCTGTACAATTAATCCTGCTTCTTACTTGTTTTACTTTTATAGTAGTCATCAATTTCACCCTTTCTTTTAGCCGTTAAATACTTTATCTAGACTTATACCTCTGTTTTGAGCAACAGTAATTGGGTCTCTTAACTCGCATAAAGCATCAATAGTTGCTTTAACCAAGTTGTGAGGATTCGACGAACCTTTAGATTTAGCTAGAATATCAGTAACACCAGCACTCTCTAAAACAGCACGCATCGCACCACCGGCTTTCACTCCAGTTCCTGTAAATGCAGGCTTTAAGAATACTTCAGCACCAGCAAATCTTGCAGTTTGTTCATGAGGAATGGTTCCTTTAAGAACAGGAACTCTTACAAGGTTTTTCTTAGCAGCTTCAACACCTTTTGCAATAGCAGTAGTTACCTCACCTGCTTTTCCTAATCCCCAACCTACTATACCATCTTCATTTCCAACGACAACCATTGCAGAAAAGGTAAACGTACGACCTCCTTTTGTAACTTTTGTTGTACGGTTGATAGCAACAAGTCTATCTTTTAACTCTAAATCGTTCGTTGATTTAATTCTTTTATCTACTCCAGTCATAGTTGTTTAAAATTTAAGCCCTCCTTTACGAGCAGCATCAGCTAATTCTTTAATTCGACCGTGATACAGATAACCATTTCTATCAAATGATACTGCTTCTACACCAGCCTCTTTTGCATTTGCAGCAATCAACTCTCCGACTCTTGCAGCTATCTCCTTTTTAGGAAGTTTCTCTGAAATTTTTAGAGAAGATGCTGAAGCTAAAGTAACACCGGTTACATCATCGATTACTTGCGCATATATTTGTTTGTTGCTTCTGTATACAGATAAACGGGGGCGTTCGCTTGTTCCGAATACCTTACCACGTACACGAGCTTTTATTTTTAGTCTTCTTTCTGTTTTTGTCAACATAGTGATTTTTATTTTCTTAATAATTAACCTACAGTCTTACCAGACTTACGACGAAGCTCTTCCCCAACAAACTTGACTCCTTTACCTTTATAAGGCTCTGGTTTACGGAAAGATCTAATCTTTGCACATACTTGACCAAGTAGCTGCTTATCGTGTGACTCTAGAATAATTAAAGGATTCTTATTTCTTTCCGATTTCGTTTCAATCTTGATCTCATCTGGCAATTGCAAAAAGATGCTATGAGTGAAACCAAGAGAAAGCTCCATAAGTTGGCCTGTATTGGAGACTCTATAACCAACTCCTACCAACTCTAACTCTTTACGAAACCCTTCGGAGACACCAATCACCATATTATTAATAAGTGAACGATATAAACCATGTATCGATTTGTGTTCTTTACCATCAGTTGGACGAACAAGAGTCACTAATCCATCTTCAATCTGTAGATTTAAATCTGGGTTAACTTGCTGACTCAATTCTCCTTTAGGACCTTTAACAGTAACTACATTATCATCATTAACCGAAATGGTAACACCATTTGGTATTGATATTGGCAATTTTCCTATTCTTGACATGCTATACTCCTCCTAATATTAATAAACGTGACATAATACTTCACCACCGATTTTCTTAGCTGAGGCCTCTTTATCAGTCATAACTCCACTTGAAGTAGACAATATAGCAATTCCTAATCCGTTTAAGACACGTGGCATGTCTTTATAACCAACATACTTACGTAAACCAGGTGTTGAAATACGAGTTAATTTCTTAATCGCATTTACTTTATTTACTGGGTCATATTTCAAGGCAATCATTATTGAACCTTGAGGACCTTCATCTACAAACTTATAGTTAAGTATGTAGCCTTTCTCAAAGAGAATTTTTGTAATATCTCTCTTTAAATTTGAAGCGGGAATCTCCACCACACGATGTTTCGCAAGGATGGCATTTCTTAACCGCGTCAGATAATCTGCAATTGGATCTGTCATTATATAAAGTTTTAAATTGATCCCGACCGTCGGGACAATATTTAATTTGTTCTTCTTATTGATATGCTTGATAAAACACTCATAGATTTACCAACTTGCTTTCTTCACACCTGGAATTAAGCCTTTTGATGCCATCTCTCTAAATTGAATTCGAGATAACCCAAATTGACGCATATATCCTTTTGGGCGCCCAGTGATTCCACAACGATTGTGCATTCTAACTGGAGAAGCATTTTTAGGAATGCTTTGCAAAGCATCATAGTTGCCTTCAGCTATATATTGAGCTCTTTTCTCAGCATACTTAGCCACCATTCGAGCTCTTTTAACCTCGCGGGCTTTCATTGATTCTTTTGCCATATATTAATTGTTTTTTTCTGTTTTGAACGGTAACCCAAACTCTCTTAGAAGAGCATAACCTTCCTCATCAGTCTTTGCTGAAGTAACAAAGGTTATATTCATACCTAAAATACGATTTATACTATCGATATTAATTTCAGGAAATATAATTTGCTCTTGAATTCCTAAGGTATAGTTACCTCTTCCATCTAATTTAGCCTCAATACCTCTAAAGTCACGAATACGTGGTAAAGAAACTCTAATAAGTCTCTCTAGAAACTCATACATTTTATCATTTCTAAGGGTTACTCTTGCTCCAATTGCCATTTTCTTACGCAATTTGAAGTTTGAAATATCCTTTCTTGAGTATGTAGGAACTGCTTTTTGACCCGTAATAGTTGTCAACTCGTTTATTGCTATATCAATTATTTTCTTATCAGCAACACCAATACCTAGACCTTGATTGATAACAATCTTTTCTAGTTTTGGAGCTTGCATAACTGATTTATAACCAAACTCTTTAACAAGGACATCTACAATACGTTCTTTATATTCTTTTTTCAAAGAAGCCGTATCGACAACATTTCCAGCATTTTGAGAAGCTGCTGGTGATTGATCTTTTATATCTTCTTTTGCCATTACTTAATTACCTCCCCTGATTTTTTAGCGTAACGTACTAACTTACCTTTACTGTCAAGTTTTCTTCCAATACGAGTTGGTTTACCAGATTTTGGATCAACCAGATTCAACTTCGAAACATGAATAGCAGCCTCCTTTTTCTCAATTCCTCCATTTGGATTTTGAGCATTGGGCTTTGTATGTTTTGACACAATATTAATTCCTTCTACGATAGCACGGTTTTTAGAGATCAGAACCTCTAAAACTCGCCCTGTTTTACCTTTATCTTCTCCAGAATTAACAATAACAGTGTCACCTTTTTTAATATGTAATTTACTCATTAGTTAGACTGTTTAATAATTAAAGAACTTCAGGTGCTAATGAAACAACTTTCATATTTGTAGCACGCAACTCACGAGCAACTGGACCAAAGATACGTGTACCTCTTAAATCACCAGCGGTATTTAACAAAACGCATGCGTTATCATCAAAACGTATATAAGAACCATCAGCACGACGTATTTCTTTTTTAGTTCTAACAATCATAGCCTTTGTTACAGCTCCTTTTTTAATATCACTTGAGGGAATAGTGCTTTTTACTGTTACAACAATAATATCACCAACAGAAGCATAGCGTCTTCTGGTACCTCCCAACACACGAATACAGAGTACTTCCTTTGCACCACTGTTGTCGGTTACTTTTAATCTTGACTCTTGTTGTATCATCTTATTTAGCTCTTTCTATTATTTCAACCAATCTCCATCTCTTTGTTTTACTCAAAGGGCGAGTTTCCATTATCCTCACTGTATCACCAATGTTACAGTCATTATTCTCATCATGGGCGTGAAATTTTTTCGTTTTGCTAACGAACTTCCCATAAATAGGGTGTTTCTCCTTCCATTTTACAGAAACAGTGATGGACTTATCCATCTTGTTACTGAAAACGACCCCGACTCTTTCTTTTCTTAAATTTCTCGTTTCCATTATA
>CAYFSV010000083.1:0-10420 GCA_964345815.1 uncultured Proteiniphilum sp.
TTATTATAGCCTCGCTTATTGATGTTTTCTTTAGTTATTTTGCCACTTTTATAGGCATTCTCAAGACGTTTAACGCCCTTTTCTCTATTATACCTATCCTTCTTTGCCCTCTTTTCAGAGTAGCCTACAATTAATCTATGCTTGTCTTTTTTGCGTTCATGAAATTCTCCTTCACGCTTCTGCAATGATAAAATCCACTGTTTTATAGTCTCTGTTTCATTTTTGATTCTTCCTCCAATAATATACTTATAGCCCCCAGATTCTAGAAGCGATATATTTGATTTATTTATCAAACCTGAATCTGCTACAATGACAAAATCTGCAAGATCAAACCGATTGATAAAGTCCTCTACAATTGGAAGCATTGTTCTGCCTTCATACTGGGAACCATTAAAAATAGAATATGAAAGTGAGTACCCTTCCTTACTTACCAAGAGTCCTAAGACTACTTGAGGTTGAGAGTGCTTCCCAACCTTAGAGAAGCCTTTCTCACGAAGCTCATCATTTTTTTCTGTTTCAAAATAGAGGGTGGTGACATCATAAAACATCAGTCCGATACTACCTCCCAAAATCTTCTTTGTATGCTCTACGCTAATTTGTTGTATTTGCTCCTGCTGCGTATTATAGAGCTTATCTAAATAACGGTAAATCTTATGTAACTGAATATCTTCATCAAAATATGATTGCAAATAATCCACCGTTGCTAATTTGCTCATAGGTCGACTTAGTCGGGTTATTACAAGATGCCTTAAAATGTCGTCATCTATTGCATCAAATCCCGTAGCATTATATACACGATCTAATAATAACTGAGTACCATTGAGCAATATGTTTTCAATGTTAGATAGAAGGTGCTCTGTTATAAGCCTTTCTTCAACTTCTTGATCTGATTGTTCAAAAAGATCTTGTTCACCCAGATAAGTAGAAATCTATTTCTTGCCCTGTTGGTATAGCGTTTCAATAGTTGAGAAGTCAGAACTACTTCCAATAGTTTTTACTACTCGGTAGGTTCCTTTGCTTTTATCAATAATCTGAATACTGACTACGCCACTTGGGTTCTTTTTTCTTCGTACAAACATAACCCAAAGATAAGTTATTTTAGCCTGGGACACCCAAAACTGTATCCTGAAAATGTTACCTTTCTTATATTCAATTGATTACAAAACAGCACTAATAAAAGTGTCGAAGTCAGGAGAGCACATAGATAGATGAAAACCTATATTTTAGGCAAATCAATTGGTTATATTGAACAAATTCACCATCTTTATGGTTAGAATAACTTAATGATAATTTGCCTATATGAATACCCGAGACAAGTTAAGCTACATGGACATAGGAGCTATTGAAGAACTTTACAAACAGTATAAAGAAAATCCTGAAAACGTAGATGAAAGTTTTCGATTTTTCTTTGAGGGCTTTGACCTTGCTTCAAAGCATTATCCTATAAAACCACAATCTAGTGCCCACGGCCCAATGAGTGTGGAAGGAGGCATTCCATCAAAAGAAATTGATGTAATGAACCTAATCTCTGGCTATAGAAGCCGAGGACACCTATTTACAAAAACCAATCCCGTTAGAACGCGCAGATCTTATTCGCCAACATTAGACATCAAAAACTTCAATCTTACTGAAGCAGATTTAGATACAACATTTGAAGCAGGAAAAGAGATTGGTATCGGAAGAGCAACACTTAGAGACATCATAGATCATCTTGAAGAAACTTATTGCAAATCGATAGGTGTGGAGTATAGATATATGACAAAACCTGAGATTGTGCAATGGCTACAAGAAAAGATGGAAGAGAGCCGAAACCAAGAAAATCTTTCTAACGAAGCAAAATTGCACATATTGGATAGTCTTATTGAAGCATCTGGATTTGAGGATTACCTTCATCGAAAATTTGTGGGACAAAAACGATTTTCTCTCGAAGGGTCTGAAAGTTTAATCCCCGCATTGGATTCTATTGTTTCTCATGGTGCAGTCTTTGATGTAAAAAACATTTTGATAGGGATGCCTCATAGAGGAAGACTTAATGTTTTAACTAACATTATGCGCAAACCCTACTCACAAGTATTCAGAGAGTTTAATGCTCAAAACTATGATGAGGAAATTATTCATGGTGATGTTAAATACCACTTAGGGTACAATAACACAATTGACTATGATGGTAGAAAAGTCTCGTTATCACTAACCCCCAATCCCTCACATTTAGAAGCTGTAGATCCAGTAATTCAGGGGATGGCTAGAGCAAACCTAGAGAGCAAGTATGCAAAACGATACAACGAGGTTTTGCCAATCTTAATTCATGGCGATGCCGCAATTGCTGGACAAGGAATAGTGTATGAGACACTTCAATTTTCAAAACTTGATGGATATAAAACAGGAGGAACAATTCATATTGTTGTTAATAATCAAGTAGGCTTCACCACTAATTATTTGCAAGCCCGATCAAGCACCTATTCCACCGATATTGCCAAAGTAACTCACTCTCCCGTATTTCACGTTAATGGAGATGACACTGAAGCTATGGTTTTTGTGGCTAAACTAGCATTGGAGTTCCGCCAAAGGTTCAACATAGACGTATTTATCGATTTATTATCATATAGAAAATATGGACACAACGAAGGCGATGAGCCACGATTCACGCAGCCCAAATTATACGATATAATTGCAAAGCATAAGAATCCACGCGATATCTATGCTACAAAATTAATTGAACAAGGTGTATTAACTCAAAAAGAATACGAAAAACGTCTTGAGGCTTTTCACAGAGAGCTGGACAACAGCTATGAAACCTCAACTGATACAACCAAGCTAAATATTCAACCATTCTTGGAGGAAGATTACAAGAATATTAGATTACCAAATGCAAATGATTTCGACCAAATTGTTGAGACAAAAGTAGAGAAAGACACATTCCTTAAACTTGCAAAAAGCATAACAACCCTGCCCAAGGAGAAAAACTTTTATAATAAAACAATCAGACTATTTACACAAAGATCGGAGATGATAGATAAAGATAAGTATGATTGGGCTATGGGTGAATTAATGGCATATGCTACTCTAGCAAAAGAGGGATTTCCTGTCAGATTAAGCGGACAAGACGTACAAAGAGGCACCTTCTCGCATCGACATGCCGAAATAATTACCGAAGACGGAGAAGAGCAATACTTCCCGCTTCGTGACTTGGGAGGTGAGCAAGCCGACGTGCAAGTATTCAATTCACCACTAAATGAATATGGAATTTTAGGTTTTGAGTATGGATATGCGCTAGCTCAACCCAATGGACTTACAATTTGGGAAGCACAGTTTGGCGACTTCTTTAATGTAGGGCAAGTAATTGTCGATCAATATATTTCTTCTGCAAAAGAGAAATGGGGAATTAAATCGGGGTTGGTTATGTTCTTACCTCATGGGTATGAAGGGCAAGGTGCTGAGCACTCTAGTGGTAGAATAGAACGATTTCTAACTCTTTGTGCCAACTATAACATGCAGGTTGTGAACCCTACAACACCAGCAAACCACTTCCATGCACTCAGACGACAGCTACATCGAGATATACGGGTTCCATTAATAACGTTTACTCCTAAGAGCCTACTGCGTCACCCTGAATGTACCTCAACACAAAGCGATTTTACTGAGGGGCATTTTATGGAAATAATTGAGGATAAAGAGTTTCAATCTTACTCAAATGTAACACGACTAATCATGTGTTCTGGCAAAATATATTATGAACTAAATGCTGCAAGAAGAGAAAAAGGAGCAAATCACATTTCCATCATCAGAATTGAACAACTATATCCATTTCCTCAAAAACAGCTTGACAAACTTCTAGAGAAATACAACAAAGATATTGAGAAAATCTGGGTTCAAGAAGAACCTCTTAATATGGGTGGAGCAATGTTTGTAAAACATCTGCTTGATGATTGCGACCTAAGAATTATTAGTCGACCTGCAAGTGGAGTAACATCTGAAGGATTGACAGCATTACACAAGATTAATCAAGCAATAATCATTGATGAAGCAATAAAATAAACTAGAAAGACAAAAACAACACAATATTATGGCAATAGTTGAAGTGAAAATACCTAGCCCTGGCGAATCAATTACGCACGTAGAAATATATAAATGGCTAGTTAAAGATGGTGATATCGTAAAAAGAGATACAGAGATTGCCGAAATAGAATCGGAAAAAGCAACTCTAACCATAGTTGCTAACGAATCAGGTAAGATCTCCATTAAGGCGGATGAAGGTGAAAGCATAGAGGTAGGAGCTGTTGCATGCACAATTGACACCTCCGTGGCACCACTTGAGGAATCTGAGGAAAAAGAGACTTATAAACAGCCTGAAGCAGCTCCACAAGAAGAAAAGGATACTACCAAGCAGCAACCTAGAAGCAAAGAAACAGACGAATCCAAAGAATACGATAACGTTAAGCTAACACCCGTTGCACAACTACTAATGGATGAAAACGATATATCCATTGAGGATGTAATTAGTGGACTTCGCCGATTAAAGAAATCTGACATTGAGAGAGTATTAGGCTCTGACACAACAAACAGCACCACAATTGGCACATTGAAAACAAGCATTAGTCGAGAGTCTCAATCTAACAGAATGAGTGCTTTACGAAGAAAACTAAGCGAAAGGTTGGTTTCAGTTAAAAATGAAACAGCAATGCTCACCACCTTCAATGAGGTAAACATGAAGCCTATAATGGATATACGAAAAAAACATCAACCCACTTTTATAGAGAAGCATGGCGTTAAGTTGGGCATGATGTCGTTTTTCTTGAAGGCATGTGCAATTGCATTGCAAGAATATCCAACTGTAAACTCAATGATTGATGGAGAAAACATGGTAACATACGATTATGCGGACATTTCTGTAGCAGTTAGCACCCCCAAGGGATTAATGGTCCCAGTGATTCGTAATGTAGAAAGTCTAAGCTTAGCTGAAGTAGAGAAGTCCATATTGGATGTTGCCGACAAAGCGCGCAAAGGAAAGCTATCTATCCCCGAAATGAGCGGAGGCACATTCACAGTTACAAATGGTGGTGTTTTTGGATCAATGATGTCAACTCCTATTATTAATCCCCCTCAATCAGCAATACTAGGGATGCACAATATTATTGAGCGACCAGTTGTTATTGATGGAGAAATAGTAGCACGACCAATGATGTATGTAGCACTTTCTTATGACCATAGAGTGATAGATGGTAAAGAGTCTGTAAGCTTCTTAGTCAGAGTAAAACAACTACTTGAAAACCCATCCGACATGCTGTTTGGGAATAATAGTGCAGAGAAGATATTATTAGATTTATAATCCTACCATTATACCTTTAAATAAAAACAAATGGGATGATATCACATATTGTGACCTCATCCCATTTTATCAAAAAAGCATAATTAACTCGTAAGCTACTTTAACTTTTCTTCCTCCTCTTAATTTCCGTTTCAATCATGTTCAGCTCCCTGCTCGACTGCCCCTTTACGGAGGTATTCTCTTCGGCTCTCCTAAATAGGTAGGGCATCATAGTTTTGACCGCACCATATGGGATATACTTAACAACATTAAATCCTTTTTCCGCTAAGTTATATGTAATATGATCACTCATTCCATACAACTGCGAGAAATAGATGGACGGATGATTATTTGGCAACCCATACTCCTCAATAAGCGATGCAAGCAATTGTGAACTCTCTTCATTGTGAGTTGCGACCATAAAGTCGATAGTGTCAATATTATTCATAAAATAACGTATAACATCATCAAAATCCTTATCAGTGGCAGGCTTATCAGGATGTATTGGTGAGGGATACCCTATTGCTTCAGCCCTAGCTCTCTCAATCTCCATATAGGCACCACGAACAATTTTCAATCCAAATTTAAAGCCTTTTTCTAAAGAAATTTTATGATGTTCTTTTAATCTCTTTATGGCATCGTGCCTATACATTTGATATGTATTTTGCACAATTGCTTTATCTTTATTGTATTTCTCCATCATTTCAAGAACCATCTTATCAAGAATAGGTTGAATCCATGAGTGCTCTGCATCTATAAGAACAGGAACATCCATATCGAAGCCATGCTTAAATATCTTTTCGACTCGTTTATACACCCGTTCAAACTCCTGCTGCTCTTCTTTTGTTAGCTCAACATCGTCACTAATTTTAGCAAGAAGCTCAAAGCGCCCAATTCCTGTAATTTTAAATGCACTAAAAGGACTATTTCTGTTTTTATGCGAGAAATCAATAGTTCTTATCACCTCCTCACAAGTAGCATCAAAGAGCTCATCCTTCTCTTCTCCCTCAACTGCAAAATCAAGAATAGCACCTACATTTCTTGTAGCAAGTCTATCAATTGTTTTTGCACAATCCTCAATTGACTCACCACCTACAAAATGACGATAAAGAGTTTTACGAATAATTCCTTTTATTGGAACATGCAAAGAGAATGCTAAGTTAACCATCTGTTTACCCAGTTTCACCATTGCACTATTATTCATCACCTTAAATAACATATGAGCTTGGCGTAGCTCACCTGTAGTCTTATTTTTAAAAGCAACCTCTGTGTTACTAAAATCAATTTTATTCTGCGTAGAAAGCATATTATTAATAAAGTATTAAGATTTTCCACAAAAATAAGATTATTTATTATCTAATCAAGCTTTTAAAGCATTTTTATTTACAGAATATAGACATTCAGGTATTAATTTAAAGATTAAACTTTCCCAAAAAGATTAGATTTAAGGAATAAATAAAATAGCCCCATATCTTTCACACATAATCCCAATCGAATATGATATAAGTCCCTCTTTTTTTTGTAAGTTTGTGCTACTTAATAAAAATATAAACCTTTAAAATACAACTTTATTTATGCCGAAAGGAATTTATAAATTACCGAACATTAAAAATGAACCCGTATTGAGCTACGCTCCGGGCACAGCCGAACGAAAAGTTCTTCAAGACAAACTAGCAGAGCTTAACAAAGGAGGATTAGATCTTCCTATGATTATTGATGGCAAAGAAGTAAGAACAAATGAGCTTCACGATATTCGCCCTCCGCATAATCACAAGCATCTTTTAGGACATTACCATCAAGGTAATAAGACTCATGTAGAAATGGCTATAGATGCGGCACTCAAAGCCAAGCCAGCATGGGAGGCAATGAACTGGGAAAGCCGTGCTGCCATTTTTCTTAAAGCAGCCGACTTAATTGCTGGACCATATAGAGCGGAGTTTAATGCAGTAACAATGATTAATCAATCAAAAAATGCATTTCAATCAGAAATTGATGCAGTATGCGAATTAATAGACTTTTATCGCTACAACGTCAAAAACATGTATGACCTATACGGCATGCAACCAAGCTCTTCGTCTGGAGTATGGAACCGCACAGTGTGGCGCCCTCTCGAAGGATTTGTATTTGCGCTCACACCATTCAATTTCACCGCAATTGCGGGCAATCTTGGTGCAGCACCAGCATTAATGGGTAACACAGTAGTGTGGAAACCATCAAAAACTGCTGCCTACTCTGCCAACCTAATTATGAAAGTGCTAAAAGAGGCTGGCTTGCCTGATGGAGTTATCAACTTAGTATATGTAGGTGGAAGAGAAGCTGCCGATGTCATCTTCAATCATAGAGACTTTGCTGGACTACACTTCACAGGCTCAACAGGTGTATTCAACAGTATGTGGAAAACTATTGCAGGCAACATGGAGACCTACAAATCATACCCACGCATAGTGGGTGAAACTGGTGGAAAAGACTACGTTTTTGCTGACCACACAGCAGATCCAAAACAAGTTGCAACAGCTCTCACACGAGGTGCATTTGAGTATCAAGGGCAAAAATGCTCAGCAGCTTCACGCGCATATATCCCATCAAATATCTGGGACGAAGTGATGAAATATGTTGAAGAAGACTTAGATGAAATCAAAACTGGAGCCGTTGAAGACTTCACCAACTTTGTAAACGCCGTTATTGATGAAGAGTCGTTTGATAAACTTGCAAAAGTTATTGACGATGTGAAAGCCTCAAAAGACGCTGAAATATTATTCGGTGGAAAATATGATAAGTCAGAGGGATACTTCATCTATCCCACAGTAATTTGGTCTAAGAGACCCGACTTCTTCACAATGAAAGAAGAACTATTTGGTCCAATATTAACTGTATATAAATATGAGCCCGAAAAGTTAGACGAAACAATGGAGATATTAGACAAGACTACAGATTATGCCCTAACAGGTGCAATATTCTCAGCCGACAGAGCAAGTATCGAACATATGACAACATGCCTAACTCACACAGCCGGCAACTTCTATATTAATGACAAGCCAACCGGTGCAGTTGTTGACCAACAGCCTTTTGGTGGTGGACGTGGCTCAGGCACAAACGACAAAGCAGGCTCCATCTTCAATCTATTAAGATGGGTATCACCTCAAACTATTAAAGAAACATTTGTAACTCCAACCGATTATATGTATCCTAACTTTTTGGAAGACTAATCAAGACAGGGTTACACCAATAGTCAAAAGGGGCACCACACAATAAGTGAGTGTCCCTTTTTTTGTTTTTGGAGTAATTGAACAATTCACTTTTTTAAAGGTTAAGATAAGAAAAGACAACAACATGATAGAAACAAATGAAATACTAATCAGACTACTCTTGGCTGCATTCCTAGGAGCCTTAATAGGCATGGAGAGGGAGAGAAAGGATTGGTCTGCCGGAACACGCACACACATGCTAGTGGGTGTTGGAGCAAGCCTGTTTATGATTGTTTCAGCTTTTGGATTTAAAGATATTCTGGATTATCAGAACGTTAACTTAGACCCCTCGCGAGTAGCAGCACAGGTAGTTAGCGGAATTGGTTTTATTGGGGCTGGTGCAATACTATTTTTAAAACAAGGCACCGTTCGCGGACTAACCACTGCCGCAGGACTGTGGACCGTGGCAGCAATAGGTCTTGCCACAGGCGGAGGAATGTATATAGCTGCTATTGCTACAACAATCATCGCCTTGCTTATTCTTTGGGCAATGCAGCCGCTACAACATATGTACTCAAAAAAGTTCAAGCAAGTGACTCTTAAAATTGTAACAGACTCTCATCTAAAAAACTTAAAGGTGCTAGAAGAGTTCAAAAATGACAAAACACTAAAAGTCTTATCCTATATTATTGAACAAAAGAAAGACCACTATTCATTCACAATCAGACTTAGAAACGTGGAAGAAGACAGAATTACCGATATAATCACAAGTATCGAATCGCATCCAGAGATAGTAGAATTCACTTGGATGCAATAAGTCTGTACATACATAAAACAAACCCGCTATTGAAACGCAGTGCGATCCAACAGCGGGTTTTACATTTTAACTATGCAATACTTTTTATCTTTCGTGTGCAGTGCCACGTCTATTTGCCTTCACCATTTTATACAATTGATCATTAGGACGAATCTTCTCAGATGTTTTTATTGAAAAGCTCTCACCCTTCACCACCTCTGCAACCTCCTTCAAGTCCACCCGCATATCCTCAGCCGTAAGAAATATAGCACCCGTGGTAGGTCCAGTTATCAACAACTCTTCACCCTCATTTATAGATTGAGCCTCCACTAAAAACTCAGTCACTCCAATGTTAGTAAAATGTTTTATTGCTTTACCCACATACACCTTACGCTTTGTAGCACCCGACCCATATCTGTGCGTCCATTCGCCTAAGCGCTGTCCTAAATAATAACCATCCCAAAAACCACGATTAAAGACAGTGGACAACTTCTCATTCCAAATATTTATCTTGTCTTCGTCAAATGTACCGTCACAATATGCATGCACTGCCTCTTTGTAGCACGATGTCACAATACGAACATACTCAGGACCACGAGCACGCCCCTCAATCTTGAAAACTCGAACTCCTGCATCCATCATTTTATTCATAAAGTGGATAGTTTTCAAATCCTTAGGCGACATAATATACTCATTGTCGATATCAAGCTCTATGTCGCCCTCCTTATCTTTCACTGTATACCCACGTCGACAAATCTGATTGCAGTCACCCCTATTTGCCGAGCGGTTCTTCTCGTGCAAACTCAAATAACACTTTCCCGATACAGCCATACACAAGGCTCCATGACAAAACATTTCGATACGAATCAATTCGCCCGAAGGTCCTTTGATTTCCTGATCTACTATATCTTTATAAATAGATGCCACTTGGTCAAGGTTAAGCTCACGTGCCAACACCACCACATCAGCAAACTGAGCATAAAACTTCAACGCCTCAGTGTTGGTAATATTAAGCTGCGTAGAAAGATGCACCTCAACCCCAATTTGTCTAGCATACATCATCACCGCAACATCCGACGCAATAATTGCCGAAAGGTTTGCCTCTTTTGCGGCATCCACAATCTTATACATCAG
>CAYFSV010000084.1:0-10388 GCA_964345815.1 uncultured Proteiniphilum sp.
CGCAAAGCATTCGAATCGATAAATGGATTTGGACAGATGCGATTTGGCGAAGATGTTGACTTTAGTTTAAGATTATTGCAAAACGGATTCACCACAACACTCATAGAAGAAGCGTTTGTGTATCACAAAAGACGAACAACGTTAAAACAGTTTTTCAAACAGGTCTTCAACTCTGGCATAGCTCGTATCAACCTACACCTCGCACACCCAGGCTCAATGAAGCTAGTTCACACTCTGCCCGCAATATTCGTTATTTTTATGACAGCCAACATTGTCAGTTCATTAATATATTGGAGCACGCTATCACTCCCCATGCTATATAGTCTGTTAGTGTTTATAGACGCAACTCTAAAGGACAAATCAGCTAAAGTGGGACTCTACAGCATTGCTGCAGCTTGGACGCAACTATATGGCTATGGCACAGGCTTCATATCTGCCGTATGGAACAGATTAATCCTAAAGAAAGGGGAATTTAAGGCATTCGAAAAGAAGTTTTACGAATAGAATCCTAATCAAGTTTAAAAATGATATCCATCATACTCCATTTTTGAGATGATGACATCCCCTCTGCAACATCTTGATATTTATCCATATAAGCCTCCCATTCAGCCTGGCGAGGCAGAGTAGCAAGACGAGCCATATCCTTTTGCCAATCAAAATTATCAACTGTATCCACAATCATAAACAAAACATTGTTGTGGATATAAATCTGCATGTCCAATATACCCACCTCTCGCATTCCATCCTTTACTTCTTGCCACACATTTTGATGCTCCGCAACATAGTTATCAATTAGTTCTTTATCGTTTTTCAACGTAAGCGTCTGACAGTATCGTTTCATAATATCGATATTATTTAAAATATTTATTCTTACTCATAAAAAGAGCCAATCCTCTTGGCATCATCAAGTTGTTGATATATAATTTGTGTTAGCCGTTCAACAATCTCTGGATGCTGATCTGCTAAATCATATTTTTCTGAAGGATCACTATAAAGATTGAATAGCAACGGCAATTTACCATCAAAATAATCAATGCCAAGCTGACTACCTGTTTTGACATGTAGCTTCCACTCGCCCACTCTCACAGCCATCAGCTGATGTCCAGGACCATAAAAGAAAAAGGGAGACTCCTGCTTATTAGCATAACCCGAATCAGCAATAAGATAAGACAAAATATTCTGTCCATCTACAACTCTATCCATAGGAATTGAACCTCCTGCTAAACTTATACAAGTAGCATAAACATCCATAGCATTCACTACATTTTCATTTATTTTCGATTGCAAGTGACTGGGCCATTGCACAATGCATGGCACACGCATTCCCCCCTCCCAAGTGCTCCCTTTACCATCTCTAAAAAGACCCGAAGAGCCGCCCTCTTCATTTTTTATTATCCACGGACCATTATCACTCATAAACCAAACGATGGTGTTTTCTTCCAATCCCTCATCCTTAAGAGCCTGAAGAATACGTCCAACATTGTAGTCAATCTCTTCTACCACATCTCCATAGGTTCCACGTTTCGATTTTCCAGCAAAATCCTTGCCCGGATGCAATGGCACGTGAGGCATAGCATAAGGCACATATACAAAAAACTTATTGTCCCTATTCTTATTTATAAACTCAATTGCTTTGTCAGTATATAGCTCCGTAAGAATTGATTGATCAGGATTAATATCAATAGTATCGTTACCATGAAGCAACGCAATATCCTGAAACCTAGGTGGTATCATATCATTGCTATATGGAAAGCCCAAATAATCATCAAACCCATTTTGAAGAGGCAAAAACTCTTTTTTAGTACTGCCCAAGTGCCATTTACCATAAATAGCTGTAGCATATCCTTGCCCCTTAAGCACTTCTGCCAACGTTCTCTCATTTGGATGAATCCCTTTCTCCGAATCAGGATTGAGCACCCACGCAAAACCCGACCGCACAGGATACCTTCCCGTCAAAAGAGAGTATCTACTTGCCGTAGAAGCCGGCGAAGCACTATAATAGTTCGTAAACCTCATCCCATCCACAGCCATCCTATCCAAGTTTGGAGTCTTAATATCGGGATGCCCTGTTACACCCAAATCGCCATACCCCATATCATCAGGGTAGATGATGATGATGTTGGGGGAAATAGGTGTAGTGTGTTGAGCAACGGCTGTTAAGCTGCTAGCAACAAGAGGAATAAACACATAATGCTTCATAAACTATATTTTATTAATCAATAACAACTTCTATTTCAGATATCTTATCTTTAACTTCACTATCAAAGTTCACAATAAATTTTTGATCATCAAAATCTTCTCTAAAAATTTGTAACTCAGCCCAGGTTTCACCTCTATTTATATCAAAGCTCTCACTTCTATCTTCAATTGTTATTATTGTTTTAAACTCTGTTTCACTTTCAAACTTCATCCTAAGCCTTCCTATTATAACTCTATCGTTTGTAAACTCAAATGTATTAATATTTTTCTTTTCAACTTTAAAGAATTGTGGCATATTAACAAGTATATTGTCAAATAGCATAGATATATTTTCAGATTTATCGTTTTCATTATATGTAAAATTCTTAATAAGGGTCGAATTGTCGAGTTCAACCTTCGGAGAAAAACTTTCAGAATTCATATATTTCAATATACTTGCATATAACTTTTTAGCAGCTGGTCTGGATTGTAAATCATTTGTAAGATTATACCCTGAAATAATTAATTTCCCTTCTCCTACTTTAGCTTCAACTAAAGATGCTAGCTTAAAGCTTGTATGAAAATCATTGATAGGCTGTACAATAGGATTCAGATCTTTTAATTCATCACTTAAAATAAATCCACTTCCATTTCTTGCAATATCCTTCCAATTCCAATTAAGATAACCATCAGTAGGGAATGAGTTAAATACAGCATGCCTATTATCAATTAAAGCACCCAATGTTTTTGATCCTTTTCCTGGAAAGAAAAGCGTAGACCAGAAAACAGGTTTAAAAGAAGCAAAATCTTCACCTCCATTTTTCACACTCTTATCTACAAAAAGAAGAACTCTCCTTCCTTCACTCAACTTATTGATGGCATCTCTAAGGTTTGATGTAACATAAACCTCTCCAACGGTAGGCTCTTCATTTTTATAAAGCCATACTTCCCAACTATTACTGTATTTTCTGTCATGCGTATAAGCTCTCAAAACATATTTACCATCATTAAATGTACTGTCAAAGATTATTTGTGATTCTCCAATATGAGTTGGAACAGCTAAACTTAATATCTTTGAAGATAACTTTCCATCTTTCACCACTTCGCCATTTTCATCTAGTATCTCCCAAATTATACCTGCGCTTTTGATATCAGTACAACTATTATTAATCATGAATGAGAATGTGAAATTCTCATTTAATCCAAATATACGTTTCTCAAATTCAGCTAATATCACTAGCTCATTACTAAATTGTTTCACCTCTTCTGGATTAGCATAGTTTTTCTCATCATAAAAAGCATCAAGCCAGCCTACCAATGCCTCACCTTGCCCAGTATAGTCATTCATTTGTAGTAGATTAAATCCTGCACTATATTTAGATCTAAATTGACGCTCTATCTCAGACTTATAAAGCATGAGTTGAAACTTCCCTGAAGCATATTGAAAATCCTCATCACAATCATACACATTATTATGCTTTGCATGAATAGAAGCCTTTTCTAAATTTATAAATCTAAAAGGAGTCTCTTCATACTTATCTATATCTGACCAAACTGGATGTGAGGGAAATTGGCCTAACTCATGGGCTATAACAGGCAAGTTGCTGTGAATGTAAACACTATCATAATTGTGCATTAGATTATAATCATCTTTATTTACAACTTGTCCTATTCCTGGAACAATATGACTATCTTGAAAATCATCTGCTTCTAATATTGCCCTTGCAGTAGTCGCTGCATATAATCTTCTATTATCATCTTGTTTAAACTCAGAGATCCATTTATTTACCAAATCCTTATTTATATTATCCATCTCATTGCCAAAAGAGAAGAACACAAATGAGGGATGGTTACCAAATTCTCTGAATAGCCTTTTCGCCTCAGAATATACAAAGTCATCAATTGTTCTGTCTGCATTTCCTAATCCTTGAGGCACACCAGTTGTTGCACTTATTGGTCTTAAATCATTTTTTGCATTAATTGATGTCATCCAAACAAGCTCAGCCATAATATAGATGCCTAATTCATCAGCTGCCTGAAAAGCTGCCTTTGGTGGAGTTGATGAGTGGAATCGGACTTGATTTAGTCCATATTCCTTATATTTTTTGAAAATCATTCTCCATGTTTCAATATCTACAGGTGGATGTCCAGTAGGGGGGAATCCTAATGCTTCTTGATTACCTCTGATAAATTCTGGATTTCCATTAACAACAATCTTATACTTTGAAGTAGAGATATCTCTATTTCCAAACACTATATTCTCTGACTGTTGTTTTAGAGAATCATTTATTGTCATAAATAATTTAAAGTTATATAGATTTGGATTATTTGAGCTCCACAATTTAAAATCAAAAGGCTTAAAGGTAATTTCAACATTAGATGTATCTATTTCAACTTTACGCTTAAAGTCATACTTCTTACTTCTAGTTGCATTATTACTTTCAGACAACAGTACTGAGAAGTCTACATCATAAGAATCATTTGTAGGATTTATTAATTTAAATCTTGCAGAAACTGTCTTTTCTTCAATATTTGAATAAACTTGAACATCCTCAAAGTACACTTCGGGATAGGACACTAACTTTATCTCACCTATTATTCCATTCCATATACTCTCCGTTTGCTCAGTATAATTATGTCCTTTATCACCTATAGGATGAATCATTCTATTATCTACTCTAATACTTATCAAATGTTTGCCAGGATTTAATTTGCCTAGTTTATGACGGTGTGGCGTTACTAACCCGTCTTGTGGAGATGAAACAACCTCAATTCCATCAACCCAAACCCTACTCTGCCACTTCACTCTTTCAAGATATAGCTCTATATTCTTGTTTAAATAATCTTCTGGTATATCTACTATCTTTTGAAACCAAACAGCACCCATATATTTATGCTTACGTTGCAAATAATTTATCCAAGGTGACTGATCTGGGAGACCAATTTTCATCAAATCAGATGTGTTAGGTAAATATGTCCTATCCGTAAATGAAGGAATAAAGTTATATTTCTCTTCTTTATCTAGCTCAATATTAATATTCCCAAGATATGTATCTTGAAAGTTTCCAAGATACCATTTTTTTAAAACTCCTTCATCTGCCATATCAACGGCATAGAACCACTCTCCTTTTAAATCTATCTCACATCTATCTTTTGCAGCTTGGGAAATTGAGCTAAGTGAGAGAAACTGTAATAATGTTATTATAAAGAAAATATACTTATTCATTATATTATTATTTAATTATAAAAAAAATGGGCAGCCATATATTTTAAAACATAGACTCCCCATATTAATATTTATCTAAAACGTTTTTTGGTTCTTAGTACTGGGGATTATTGCTCCACTTATTCCCAGTATTAGAATCTATAACTCTCTGAGGAATAGGCCAAAGAACATTATGATCTTTAATATATTCGGCAGACTCAGGATTGTATTTTTTTGTTCGTTCAACAAGTGTTCCTGTTCTAACCAAGGTAAATCTTCTAAATTCTTCACCAAACAGTTCTCTAGCTCTTTCATCCAATAGGTAATCCATATCTACATCTTCTGCTTCAACAGGTGTGGCTCCTGCTCTTTCTCTAACAACGTTAATTGCATCAGCAGCCTTAACAAAATCTTTAAGATTTATGTAGGCTTCGGCAAGTAATAAATATGTTTCGCCTAATCTCATACGATATTTGTCTTTGTCATTACCCTCATATGTAGGGTCAGCATCAATTCCAAAATCAAACTTTGTGGTTGCAGGAAAAATATTACCAGCTTTTCTATTTGTTTCTAAAAACGCAGCCATCTCCTCGCCAGCAGGCCTTTCATTAGCTTGACCATAAACCTTTCCATATAATTCTGGCACATTTGGATCATTATAAACCCATTCTCTTCTAATATTATTTTCTGAGTTTCTTATATCTTCATCTTCATATGAGTTCAACCACCATTCTGTAGGTATCAACTGACCTAAGCCACGACCACCATATTCTTCAGAAATCTTAAACCCTGAAACAAAGAAATAACCAGGAGTAAAGGCTCTTCTTGTCCAGTCTAAGTATCTATTACCACCACCATTAGTTTGATATTCAGCCTGAATCACCCATATGGACTCCATGTTTCCGCCTCCTCTATTAAAGTTTTTATCTTTAAATAAATCTGAAAACACATCACCCTTTTTGTCCTTTTGAGCTCCAAATCGATTCTCCATCAAGTGATAATATCCTGAATCAATAACTTCTAAAGCAGCAGTCTTCGCTCTTTCATTATCACCAGAGAGAAGACACATCTCACTTAAAAGATGAAGAGCTGCCCATTTTGTAAGAGCACCATCCTTTACTTTAGATGGATCTTCTGGAAGATATTTGGATGCATACTCTAAGTCATCAATAATCTGTTTCAATACCTCAGACTTAGCTGTACGTTCAAAGTCTGTCCTGTACTGCTCTTGTACATGAAGCACCAATGGCACATCGCCAAATAAATATACTAAATAACGATATGCATAAGCTCTGAAAAACGCTGCATTGGCTTTAAAGAAATCTTTGTCTGAAGAATCTAGCCAGCTTACATTTTCTTTATCAGCTGCATCATACATCATATTTGCATTTGTAATGGCACCATATGCCCATCTCCATCTGTTAGCTATTAATCCTGTAGAAGCATTAAATGTATATGTTTCAAAAATTGGCAACGTATTATCTCTCGTAGAGATCGAAGCAACATCTGTACCCCCTACTAAAACCTCATAAGGTGTTGCAGTCTGTGAAACAATAACTTGATTAGCACCCCAAGTCTGAAACTCTTCTCTGATATAGCTGTGCATTCCATTTAAGAATGCTTGAAAACCTTTAGTGGTACTTAGAGTTCCTTCAGCATCTTCAAAATTCTGCGGGTTTTCTACCAAAAAATCACTACACGAATTGAGCGATAAAACTATAATAAAAAGTAATATTATTTTTTTCATTTCTCTTCTTTTTTAAAATGTTATGTTAACTCCAACAATCACTGTTCTTTGTGATGGATAAATACTTGCGTCAATAGCATATGGACTTTGATACTCTAAGTTAGTTGTATATTTTTTAGCATTAGAGAATGTATATAAGTTTTGCACATTAATATAAGTTCTCAAACCTTGAATATTAAGTTTATCATAGATAGAAGAAGGGAAGTTGTAAGATAAATTTACATCTTGTAGTCTAACAAAATCAGACTTTGTAAAATAATCAACAGCATTATTAACATAACCCAATCTAGTATATTTATTTGTAGGGTTCTCAGGTGTCCAATAATCAATACCTCTTACATAATTTGTATTTTTATCTAACTGTGTACGCTCAAATTTAACTGTTTCATTTTGTCTGTATGCACCAAACACACCATTTAAGAAGAATGAGAATGACAGATTTTTGTAACTAAAAGTATTTGTAAGACCTGCCATCCATCTTGGATTTCTACTTCCAATTATTACTCTATCATCAGCAGTAATATCTCCTTCCCCCGTAATATCTAGAAGTTTCGGATCGCCTGGTTTTGGATTTTTTCCAAAATATTTAATCTTAGACATTTGTTCTAGTTCATTTTCTTGCCAAACACCAATCATCTTATAATTATAATATACACTAACTGGTTTACCTATAAACCAATTGTTTCCGGGGTCATTCTTACCATATGGATTATCAGCATCTGGGTCCTTAAGTTCCTTTATCTTATTCCAGTTACCTGACAGAACAAATGTTGAATTCCATTTGAAATCAGATGTTCTTATGTTCTCAGTATTTAAAGTAATATCAATACCCTTATTTCTTGTAGCGCCTACGTTATCCAACATGGAAGTATAACCATTCATTTCTGGAACTGTACGTGTCATCAGCAAGTCTTTTGTATTAGAAATGTATCCATCAATATTTGCAGTAACTCGATTATCTAAGAGATTCAAATCAAGACCAACATTAAAAGCCGTTGTTGTTTCCCATTTAAGATTAGGATTACCCATACTAAAATTAGCAGACAAACCACCTGCAAATTCAGCATCATTACCATAAATATAGTCATTCTGAACAAGCTTTGTTTTGGTCTGATAAGCGGACACTGCTAGGTTACCATTTTTACCATATGATGTTCTTAATTTCAAATAATCAATTTTATCTCCCAATGCATCAAAGAAATCCTCTTCACTGATTACCCATGCTCCAGCAACTGAAGGAAAGAATCCCCATTTATTTTTACCTTCTCCAAACGCTGAAAAACCATCCCTACGACCAGTAACAGTTAAAAGATATCTCCTATTGTAAGAATAGTTAACACGTCCCATCCATGAAAGCATTGCTGTTTCAGTTTTATTAGACGAAATGTTCTTCTCTCCTTGTGCCATACTTATGTTATGATAAGAATTATGATCTGATAAGAATCCCTTACCATTTGAACCATGTTGAGAATAAAATGTCTGTTGGGCACTATATAATCCTGTTAAATCTATATGATTTAAACCAAAGTCCTTATCATAACGAAGAATATTTTCCCAAGTCCAATCACTATAAGTTTTATTATCAATACTTGCTTGACCATTTACCGGCTCTCCAGTCATTGTAGTACTGCCATAATATGACCCAGTTTCATTATGTCTATATGAATATCCTACATTGGCTCTATAAGATAGTCCTTCAATTGGTAAGTTGATATTTGCAAAAGAGTTTATATATGCTCCATTAGAGATATTATCATTTATTTGATCAGCATTTGCAAATGGATTGTAGTAAAGTGTTTCACCATACATAGGATATCTTAAATATACACCATTGTCATCATATATACTTGCATAAGGAGACATTCTATAGGCATAAGCATAATTTGGTGTAGCTCCTCCTCTATCTCTTTGACTCAATTGCATATTTACTCCAAGTTCAAGCCAATTCCCAATTTTTTGAGAGACGTTAGAGCTAATATTGAATTTCTTATATCCTGTATTCTTTACAATACCCTCTTGGTCAGTATATGTAGCTGATAGATAGTAATTGCCAGTATCAGAAGCACCTGAAATACTTAACTGATGCTCATGTTGTATTGCCGTTCTAAATGTTGCACCTAGCCAGTCATGTTCAATTCCATTCTTATAATTATCTTGCAAAGCGGTATATAACCAAACTTTAGGATCATCCCAATTTGGGTCAGGAGTATCACGTGTTCTTCTATAATCTTTCAACATAGTTATATATTCGTTACCATTCATAACATCAGGCAACCATTCAGCATTCTGAACTCCAACATAGCCGTTATATGAAATCATTGGCTTTCCCTTTTGTCCAGATTTTGTTGTAATCAGAATTACGCCATTCGCAGCTCTAGAACCATAAATAGCCGCCGAGGATGCATCTTTCAATACAGAGATATTGTCGATACTATTATAATCAATCTCATTCATTGTACCATTAAAAGGAACACCATTTAAAATAATTATAGGATCATTACTACCAGAAAGAGACTTCTGACCTCTTACTCTAAATGTCTGGTTTTCACCGGGCTTTGTATTTCCCATCTGAATATTCAATCCAGAAATTTGACCTTGTAATTTTTGCCCCAAACTTGTTGCTGGCATCGAAGATATTTTATCTGCATCAATTGTGCTAATACCACCAGTCAAGTCACTTTTGCGTTGTGTTCCATATCCAACAACTACGACCTCATCTAATATCTTATTATCATCTTCGAGAATCACATTAATAATAGACTTATTTCCCACAACTACTTCTTGGGTCGTAAATCCAATATAAGAAAATACTAAGATATCCTTGTCAGAATCTAATTTAATAGAGTAATTTCCATCAAAATCAGTAACTACACCATTTGTAGTACCCTTAACTAAGATACTAACGCCAATTAAAGGCTCACTTTCTTTATCAGTCACAGTTCCCGTAACAGTTCTTGTGTTTTGTCCAAACATTGCTGCTGGTAGCAACATTAGAAGTGACAAAATCAGATATTTATTAAATATCTCCAGCTTCTTTTTACTTTGCTTCATAGATTATCATTTTTAATTTGGTTTATATTTCTAAAATCAAGCACAATGTTAGTCATATTTATTGACTAACATATCACAAAATTAACCCATATGCATATAATCACTTTGCTCTTTCCACCATTTCCCTTGCTCAAATTGCTCATTAACAATTCGAGCAAGGGTGGTAACTATATGTTTATGTGTGTCTTATATTATTGCCTCTTGATA
>CAYFSV010000085.1:0-5295 GCA_964345815.1 uncultured Proteiniphilum sp.
AAAGCATTTGCTTTTGATACCATATTATTTTTTGCCTCTAGTTATTTTAACAATGTTGTTGCTTGTTTGTGTGGTATTTGATTCTCGTATTAACATTTTGAGTCTATTTGCTGATACCTTATTGATACAAATTAATGAGTAATACCTGGACAATATGAGTTAAATTATATTTGAATATTGATTTTATCTTTATTTTATCTTTATTGTTGTCTAGTATATTTTGCCTTCGGATTGTCTTGTTATATTAGAACTAAATCACTATTTTTACGCAAAATCAGAATGCGTTATTGACTTAATTGCTATTTTTGCGATATATAAGAAATGACACTTTATAAATACATTACATAAATGCTAAGGAACAAGTCAAGCTTTTCAACTCTTTTTTTTATAATAACTACTATAGTGCTCGCCGTGTTGCTGTTTATAAATAATAACAAAAAGGAGGAGGGGATTAAGTATGACTCTACAACGGTGTTCTCAAAAATATCACATATCCAGGAGTTGTCCACTGTTAAGTATAACTACACTGGGGTTATTGGATATAAGGATGCTGTGAAAATATTTAAAATGAATATTCCACTGACCGAGAAATATTTTTTGGTAAAATATAATGGATACCTTAAGGCTGGGGTTGATTTTGATAGAATTGTTGTAAACGTTGAAGAAGAAAAAATTCATGTTTCTATCCCTCGCGCACGAATTTTTGATATTGTAATAGATGAAAATAGTATAACTGTATATAATGAGAGTGATAATGCATTTAATCCCATAAAGATATCTGACTATAATCAAGCTCTATCAAAAGAGAAAGAGACAATGAGAAGGGATGCCATAAAGCAAGGAATACTGAAAGATGCAAATCAGCACGCGGAGATTGCCATCAAATCATTGCTTGAGGAGATGGGATTTAAAGATGTTGATATTACGATGGAGGTGGTTATTCCAGAAATACATTAAGAAGATAGGATAAACTAAATAAATATACCTGATGAGATTTACAACTAAATTATTCTTGACTTGGACCTCGATTTTTCTGATTTTTTATCTTGCTGTGATTGCAATTGTGGCTCTGTTATGGGGGTTCGATATTAAGTTTTGGCAATTAGCCTTGGTGTTTGTGATTGCTGGTGTGATACCGCCTGCTTTCTTGACTATGCTATTCTATAGAAAGTTGGAGTACATGGAGTCAGAAAGCTCTAATCCTCCATCATTTAAGGGACAGAAAGAGGTTGTACTGCCTTTCAGATCTAGAACAACGGATTATTATAATGAGGTGTTGCAAAGGGTTGACTTGGGGTTTATTGTTTCTTATTCGGATAGAGAGAGTGGGGTAGTGAAGTTTAGAACCGATAGTAGAATAATGTCGTGGGGAGTTTGTGGATATGTGAAATTGCTTGAAGGCAATAATGTTCAAGCAATTGTCTATCCAATGAATCCTGGTTCAAAAAGAGAGGAGTTGATTATTAATCAAACAATAGGTGTTTTGAAGGCTGTTCTTGCTAAATGAGCTGTTATGCCTCTTCTACTACTTTTTGCCTTCACAATATCTCATTACTGTCCCATCCATAAACTCAAGGAAATCATTGTGCTGTTCTTTAGTTATCATTTGCGGATAGCTAAGTATCAATAGCTCCTGAATTTCCGTTTCTAACCTATATGGTAGGTGCATATATCTATAAGGTGTGAGGGTGTAGCCTGCACGCTCGTAGAATTGAAGTCTTCTAACTGATATTTCGTTGACAAGAGGGTCTATCTCTAAGATTATAGTGTGCCCTTTGTCGCACAAGTGACGTAATAGTTGTGAGCCAAAGCTTTTGCCACGCAACTCTGTGTTGACTGCTAGATATTCTAAGTAGCGATAGCTGCTCCATTCCCAATAAAACACTATTCCAATTAATTCGTTTCCCTCCCATGCTGACATGGGGAAAAATTGTGGGTTATTTATCGCTCTTATATGGTCTTTTTCTCTACGCTTTTCGGCAGTAGGAAAGCTCGACTCATACAAATCCCACACTTTGTTCCATCTCTCTGTATCGCTTTGATCTATCCTTAAAAACTCCATTTCTTAATAGTTGATATTTTACAATACCACAAAGTTAGGTTGAAAATTGTAATTAACCTTACATATTTCTGTATATTATATTTCACATACTCCATCAATTGGGCATGATTTTCCCTTGGTTACATTTATATCAGTATTGCCATTGCTAGAAGACTTCCAATTATCATAAGCTTTGTTGAGTGTATCTAGGAATGTTGAGATGGGTTCGGAGCCTATTATTGCATATTTTCTTTCGAATAGAAATGTAGGAACGGTGTCGATATTTAATTCATGTGCCTCTTTGATATCTTGAGCTACTTCTTTTGCATACATGTCGCTATCTAGCATTTCTCTAATGGATTGCTCTTTGAGTCCCACTTGTGTGCCAAGGGATACTAGTAACTCAATGTCACTGTAGTCTTTGGCTTCTTCGAAATAGGCTTTGCTAATTAGTGTCATCATTTCTGATTCTAATCCTTTGGTGGATGCTAACTTTATTAAGCGATGTGCATCAAGGGTATTAGCTGCTACTGAGTTTCGCAAGTTGCTCTTGATGCCTGCATTGGTTGCAAGCTTTTCAATGTTTTCAAACATTTGATTAATGCTGCTTTCTGGGTATCCAGCTTTGTTTACTAAATAGTCCACTACCGGGTAGCCTTTTCCTTTGCCTGGGAGATCGGTGCTCAGTTGAAACGACTTTATAATTAACTCAACTTCATTGGCATGCCCAAACTGTTGCAGTGCACGTTCAAAATGTATTTTGCCTATATAGCAATATGGACACATGATATCTGTCCACACTTCAATTTTCATTTTTGGTGTTGTCATTCTTATTTTCTATTTTTACAGTCTTTAAAACGCTTTAGACGTTTTATTGTTTGGAATCACTTTTTTAAAGCCGTTAAAAAATGACAAATGACAAGCTGTTAACCCCCAATTTCTTGAAGCTTACAGTCTCAAACTTATTGATGGCTGTTGCATTCTACTTTATTACTCCAATAATGTCAATATTTATGGTTGATATGTTTCAATCGAAAAGCAATGAGGTGGGATTGGTTATGTTTGCCTTTTCGGTTGCTGCCATTTTGTCACGTCCTTTTACTGGTTTCTTGCTTGATTCTCTAAATAGGTATAGGGTTTATATTGTGTCTTTTGTGTTTTTCCTATTGGCTTTTATGGGCTATCCAATTGCATTGTCTTTTGCATTTTTGTTACTGCTACGCTTCTATCACGGACTTGCTTGGGGGGCGGTGAGCACTGCAAGTAACACTATTGCTGTGGACTTGATCTCTGAGAGAAGACGTGGTGAGGGGATTGGCATTTTTGGTTTGTCGATGACTGTTGCTATGGCTATTGGTCCTGCTGTGGCAATTATGCTGTCGATGAGGTTGGGTTACAATGCTCTTTTCTATACTGCAACAGCATTTTGTATCTTAGGTTTTATCTTGGTCTTATTTATTAAGATGCCAGAGAATAATAACTCTAGAAGGGGTTTTAATATTAAGACGCTTATCAGTAGGCCTACTTTACCTATAGCGAACAATGTGTTGCTTACGCAAATTCCTTATGGAGGAATTGTTACGTTTGCTGCGCTATATGGGAGGCATGTGGGTGTTGGTAATAGTGGAATATTCTTTATAGTTCTATCAATAGGTATTCTTGCCTCACGTGTTATTAGTGGGAGAGTATTTGATAGAATTGGTCCAAAATATGTGATGATTACTGGCATTATGATGGTTGTGGTAGGTTTGGTGGTGATTGGTTGGTTTTCATCTCCTTTTGGCTTTCATGTGTCAGCATTGATTCTTGGAGTTGGATTTGGGATAATATCCCCTACCTTTCAAGCAATGGCAAATGCGAAAGTGATAGCTAGAGATAGAGGAGCTGTGAACTCAACTTATCTCACATTCTTTGATTCGGGTGTTGGACTTGGGATGTTGCTTTTTGGTGTCATGTTTGATATGATTGGATATGCATATACATTTTATATTTCAGCATTAATTCAAGTGATAGCGTTGATTCTGTTTTTAAATGTAACTTATCCCAAGTATAAAATTCAAATTGGACGAAACGAATAAATAGAATTATCTTTGTAAATAAAAAAAATATGTTTGAAAAATTAGTGGCTATAGAGCCTGTCAGCCTTATTCCTTCGGCTGAAGCAAAGTTATATGATTATGCTAAGGAGGTAGTGATGTATGATAACATCCCGCAAAGTGATGATGAAATGGCAAAACGCATTGGTGATGCTGATGCTGTATTGTTAAGCTATACTTCGAATCTTGGCAAAGAGGTAATGGAGCAGTGTACCAATATTAAATATATCGGGATGTGTAATTCGTTATATTCTCCTGAGAGTGCAAATGTGGATATATTGTATGCCAATTCAAAAGGGATTGTTGTGACAGGTATCCGTGATTATGGAGATGAGGGAGTAGTGGAATATGCAATAAGTGAGCTGGTTAGATGCCTTCATGGATTTGGAACAGACAAATCAGGAAATCCTGAAAAGCCTTGGAATGGTATAGCAGAGGAGATAACTGGAATGAAGTGTGGGATTGTGGGACTGGGCAAGTCGGGTGGAATGATAGCCGATGCGCTTAGCTTCTTCGGTGCCGAAATATATTATTTTGCAAGAAGCGAGAAGGAGTGGGCTAAAGAAAAAGGTTACAAATTTGTTCCTCTAAAAGAGGTTTTAGAGAATAGTGAAGCGGTATTCTGTTGTTTAAATAAGAATACGGTGTTGCTACATGAGGAAGAATTTGAGAGTTTTGGCAATCATAAGTTGTTGTTTAATACTGGGTTGTCGCCTGCTTGGGATGAGGCGCCATTTGCTAAATGGATTGAACAAGACAATCGTTGTTATTGTGACACACTTGGTGCACTGGGAGATAAAAAGTTTATGGACCATCCTAATGTTAGATTAATGGACGTGTCAACTGGTAGGACTAGACAGGCTTTTGACAGATTGAGTGAAAAAGTATTGGCTAATATTGATGACTACTTAGCCAATAATTAGATGGCTCTTTAATAATAAAAAAACAGAGCGTTGAATGCCATGTAGGCTTCAATGCTCTGTTTTTGTTATAATATCTCTGTTTGTTTTAAAAGACTATTGGTGATACAATATTCTGAAGGGTTTCGATTACGCTCCAGCCTGCAATTTCGGGTGTGCTACTATACACATTGACAACGGCGTCAACTTGGTCATTTTTTATTTGTATTATATGTCTATCGCCAATGTAATCGGGGGT
>CAYFSV010000085.1:5395-10370 GCA_964345815.1 uncultured Proteiniphilum sp.
AGTGCTTTTACTGCAAACTCCTTAAATCCTGAAGGAGATGCTGTTTCAATTATATAGTCGGGCTTGGTATCCAAAAGCTCGTCTATAGATGTGTATGCCGTGCAGCTATAGCCCTGATTGGCATTGTTTATTTTGTCTGCTATTCTGTTGGCTTTGGCAGCTGTGCGCGACATTGCTCCAGTTAATTTATACTCGGGTAGAAGACCATTTAATAGTCCATTTGTAATAATCTCGGCGAGGTATCCACACCCCACAATTGCTAAAGTGTACATTTTATTTTTTTATTTAAAAGTGTTTTATATACAAAGATACTCTTTCAATATGTATTATAAAAAAATGGATTATCTTTATTAGAAAGACAATCCATTTTAGATTATATATTTTGTTTATTAGACGTGCTTGTTACTCTTCTATTTTTGACTCTGTGCTAAGCTCCTCTTGTTCACCATTCTTTACGCTCATCACAATTTGTTTTTTGTTATCATCAAAATCAATTATAACCGTTTGACCCTCTTTGATGCCTGTGCGTAGAATTAGTTCTGCCATTTCGTCTTCGACATACTTTTGCAAAGCTCGCTTAAGTGGTCTTGCTCCAAACTGAACGTCATATCCCTTATTTGCAATAAACTCTTTTGCTTTTTCAGTTATCTCAACATTATATCCCAAATCATTGATTCGTTTGTATAGTCCTTTAAGTTCAAGATCAATAATTTTGTAGATTGACTCTTTGCTTAACTGGTCAAACATTACAATGTCGTCAACTCGGTTTAAAAACTCTGGTGCAAAAGCTCTGTTGAGTGCTTTCTGAATCACGCTTCTAGAATGTTCAACATCACTCATGTCAGTTGGACTACTAAATCCAATGCCACGGCCAAAATCTTTTAATTGACGTGTTCCAATATTCGAAGTCATTATTAGAATTGTATTCTTGAAGTCGATACGTCTGCCCAAACTATCAGTTACATGACCCTCGTCTAGGATTTGTAGCAATAGGTTGAAAACATCGGGGTGAGCCTTTTCTATTTCGTCTAAAAGAACTACTGAGTATGGACGTCGGCGAACTTTTTCTGTAAGTTGTCCACCTTCTTCATATCCAACATATCCTGGAGGTGCTCCTACTAGTCTTGAGACATTGAATTTTTCCATATACTCGCTCATATCTACACGAATAAGGTTTTCTTGTGAGTCGAATAAGAATTCTGCTAGCTTCTTTGCTAAGTGGGTTTTACCTACTCCCGTAGGTCCCAAAAACATAAAAGTTCCAATTGGTTTGTTAGGGTCTTTTAGTCCAACTCTGTTTCGTTGTATTGCTTTTGCAATCTTTTCAACGGCTTCATCTTGACCTATAACTTGACTCTTTATTTCCCCTTTCATTTCAAGTAGTCGCTGTCCTTCGGCTTGCGCAATTCTCTGAACTGGAACTCCTGATATCATTGCCACTACTTCTGCAATTTTTTCCTCATCAACAATCTCGGGCTTCTCTTTTATTTCTTGCTGCCATTTTTGTTCTTCAGCTTCAAGTGATAGTAGAAGTTGACGTTGCTTATCGCGATAACTTGCAGCAAGTTCATATTTTTGAGCCTTAACAGCATCATTCTTCATCTGTTCAACAACCTTTAGCTGCTCTTCCATCTCCTCTATTATTTTCGGAATTGAGATGTTTGAAATGCGTGCTCGAGCTCCTGCCTCATCCAGTGCATCAATTGCTTTGTCGGGGAAGGTTCTGTCGGATACATATCTCTCTGTCAACTTGACACATGCCTCAAGTGCCTCGTTTGTGTAGTGAACATTGTGATGCTCTTCGTATCTTTCTTTTATATTTTGAAGAATGGTTAGAGTTTCTTCGGCAGTTGTTGGATCAACAATAACTTTCTGAAATCTACGCTCTAGCGCACCATCTTTTTCAATATTCTTTCTATATTCATCTAGTGTGGTTGCACCTATACATTGAATTTCGCCTCTTGCTAATGCGGGCTTAAGCATATTGGCTGCATCTAATGAGCCAGCTGCACCTCCAGCACCAACAATTGTGTGAATTTCATCAATGAATAATATTATGTTCGGGTTTTTTGACAATTCGTTTAAGATAGCTTTGATTCTCTCCTCAAATTGACCACGATACTTAGTGCCTGCCACAATAGAAGCCATATCTAGTGCAACAACTCTTTTGTCGAACATGGCGCGAGAAACCTTCTTTTGAATTATTCGCAATGCCAAACCATCCACTATTGCTGATTTACCAACACCAGGATCACCAATTAAAACGGGATTGTTTTTCTTTCGCCTACTTAGAATTTGAGCTATACGCTCAATTTCTTTCTCGCGACCTACTATTGGGTCTAATCTGCCTTCCATAGCTGCACGAGTTATGTCGGTGCCAAAATTATCTAACACAGGAGTGTCAGACGATGGATTTTTGCTGGTAGATTGACCACTTTGTCTTCTCCCAGGATTAAAAGAAGAACTGTCGAATGGTTCATCTTCGTCATCATCGTCCGTGAAGTTAGGTCCAGCAGTTGGAGCTTCAGATTTATCCTCTTCAAGTTGAGAATCAAAAATACTCTTAACGTATAGAAAAGCGCTTGAGTAATCTAAATTAAATTTAGATAGAATCTCATTTAAAACTGTTTTTGTCTCTTTTAGCAGTGCTAATAAGATGTGCTCTGTGTCAGTCTCTACACTTTTTGTTAGCCTTGCTTCAAGAATACTCATTTTGAGAGTTCTTTCGGTATTCTTATTTATCACGACCTCGCTAGTGCCATCAAATGGCTCTTGGTGTTGCCTAAATCGCTCGTCAATTTTGCTTTTTAGCTCTTTTGTATCAACATCAAAGTCTTGCAACACCTGCAAAGCCAATCCTTCATCTTCGCGTAGGATACCCAACATCAAGTGTTCGGGTCCAATGTAGTTATTTTCGAGTCTTTCTGCTTCCTCACGGCTGTATGCCATGATGTCTCGGACTCTTTTTGTAAAGTTATTGTTCATATATTATTATCCTTTCCTTCTAATTTAATTTACAAATATAGTTTTTTATTTTATTCTAAAAAAAGTGCCACATCTAATTAGTACAAAAAGAGTGCCAAAGCTATAATAAAGAGATATTATTTTATATTTCTAACCTTATCTTTGTTTTATATAGCAGAATATGATTAAAGAATATTTAAATTAGGTGTAGTTTAAAGAGTTGCCAAAAATGGATATTCTTGCTATTTATTTTGATAAGGTAAAACTTATTTAACCTTCTAAGCTGGTGTTTGTGTTACTATTATTTCTGTAAGAAAAGATGAAAGATTATCGTGATTATTAAACTGCATTTAGTGTGTTGTATGTACACTAAATCTTTGATTATTAAATTGTTCTGAATCTAAGTGGGTTGTTTTTATGTTAAAAAGGTAGCCTGTTTGTGCAATGTTTATGCAATGAATGGTATGTGTTTCACTTTTAACATTAATAAGTTGCATTATATCTTGTAAACACTAAATTTGCAAATGTAGTAAACGTTTAATTTATATCTGTAAATATTAAAAGATACAATTTTATGAATAGCACTAATATTTTATTTTCGTTTTTGCTAATTATCCTAATGGGTTGTTCAAATATTAATAAAGAACCAGTATTTGAAAAACAGATTAATGATAATTGGGTGATGTTTTCGTCAGAAGCGGTGAACACAAAAGATGAGTCTTTTTTTATTGCATGATGTTGCATTAGAGTTTGGGTTGGATGTCAACTTGCCTTCTACTGTGCTTTCAGGGCTTATACAAAATGGAATGTATCAGGACTTGTATTATAGCAATAATATTGATACTGTGTCTGTAGAGCAGTTTGATTCATCATGGTGGTATGTGAAAGATTTTGTTATTGATGATTTGAATGACTTAGATTATTACTCTATTGCTTTTGAGGGAATAAACTATAAAGCAAATATTTGGCTTAATGGAAACTTAATAGCTAAGGATGAGTTAATTGAAGGTCCATTTAGAGTGTTTGACATTGATATAACTGACTATGTTTTGCCAAAAAACAGATTAGTAGTTGAGGTTTTTCCTCCTGAACCTACTTCGCTAACAATAGGCTTTGTTGACTGGAATCCTGAGGCACCGGATAGAAATATGGGATTGTGGCGTGGTGTTATTTTAAAAAAGAACCATGGCGTATCAATTGAGAATATAGTAATCTCTTCGAATATAAATCTTGATGACTATTCAAGTGCGGATATTACTATAGATGCTGAACTCAAAAATAACTCGTCAAATCCTATTTCTGGAAAGTTTGAAAGTATTATTGAAAATGGAATAAAGGTTGTTATTCCTTATAAACTTAAACCACATGAGATAAGGATATTTGTCATTGATAGCAATCAAGATTCACAATTGCATATTAAAAATCCTAGGTTGTGGTGGCCTCACAACATGGGGAACCCCGAGCTGTATAATGCCAACTTTAATGTTTATTCTTCTGGAAAATTGTTGCATAGTAAATCGGAACGATTTGGCATTAGGGCTATAGATGATTATACTTTTGAACTAAACGGATTAACCCATAGAGGATACAAAATTAATGGTAAGAAAGTTCTTCTAAGAGGTGGTGGATGGGTTGATGACATGTTACTAGCAGACAAAGATGAAAAAGTGCGTGCCCAAGTTGACTATGTTAAAGATATGAATATGAATCTTATTCGTCTTGAGGGTTTTTGGGCAAATAGTAAAGAGCTTTATAAAGCTTGTGAAGAAAATGGAATACTATTGATGATTGGGCTAAGTTGTCAATGGGAGTGGGAGGCTTATTGCGGCAGACCAGAAACAAACTATATGTCTGTAGAAACAGATTATTATATAGATATGATTACTAAATCATATCAGGATCAGGTGAAATGGGGAATGAATAATCCTGCAATATTTTTATGGGTATATGGTAGTGATAAATTAACGTGAGTTCGATGTAAGAAAATCCATTTAAAAGTAGGAATATAGCG
>CAYFSV010000086.1:0-10317 GCA_964345815.1 uncultured Proteiniphilum sp.
TAATAAGTGCAGGATTACTAAAAAGAGACTATCTTTGCATACCTAACTCATTAAGACATCGAATGAAAGAAGTAAATTTATTATTAGACAGTATAATTGAAGGGATTCAAGAGAAAAAAGGAAAGAAAATAGCAAAAATCAAACTGGTTGGAATACCTGGAGTTGTGTGTGATTACTTTGTTATTTGTGAGGGTGGCACTCCATCACAAGTATCTTCAATAGCCGAATCAATTGAGGCGGTTGTTAAAAAGAACACCAGTCAACATCCTATACGTGTCCAAGGAAAGCAAAGATCAGAATGGATTGGTATAGATTATGGTGATATTATTGTTCATATCTTTCTGCCCGATTTAAGGAGCTATTACAACATTGATCATCTTTGGGAAGATGCACCCCTAGAACTCATACCATCCTTAGACTAAAACATATTATCAATTAATTTGTTACATATAATCATCAGAAATTTATAGGAAATATTTAATGGACAATAAAAATAAAAACTCACAAAACAGAAAACCACTAAAGCCTATTAGACCAGGTAGAATGGGTGGACCCAATTCTAATAAACCATTTAATGTTTATTGGATTTATATTATTCTATCAATGGGATTGATAGGGATGTTGTTTTTTGGACAAAACAAGACTGTTAAGAATGTAAACTGGTCTGAGTTTCAGGAGTATGTGAAAGACAACAGACTCGAAAGCATAGTGGTGTATAACAATAAGACTACAGCCGATGCAAAAGTTAGAGCAGAATCAGTTAACTATGTGTTTGGTGATGATGCAGATAAATTTAAAAATAATCCCTACATAACCGTAAACACATCTACTCCTCAGGGTGCGGCAGATTTTATTCAAAAAGTGGTTGACGAGAAGGGATATGATATAGAGCTTGATTTTAATCCAAGTTCAGAGATATGGAAGTCATTACTATCGTTTGCCCCATTCCTACTGCTTATCGTGTTTTGGATATGGATGATGCGAAGAATGCAGGGTGGGGGTGCTGGCGGAGGTGCTGGTGGAATTTTTAGTGTAGGCAAAGCCAAAGCGCAACTTTTTGATAAAGATGCAGGAACCAAAGTTACATTTAAAGATGTTGCTGGTTTATCTGAAGCAAAGGAAGAGGTTCAGGAAATTGTGGAGTTCCTAAAACATCCTAGTAACTACACTAACCTAGGGGGTAAGATACCAAAAGGAGCACTTTTGGTTGGCCCTCCAGGAACAGGAAAGACCCTCTTGGCAAAAGCTGTTGCAGGTGAAGCCAACGTACCTTTTTTCTCCATATCAGGGTCAGACTTCGTTGAGATGTTTGTTGGTGTTGGTGCATCTCGAGTGCGAGACTTATTCCGTCAAGCCAAAGAGAAGTCCCCATCTATTGTATTTATTGATGAGATTGATGCAGTAGGTCGTGCTCGTGGAAAAAATGTGAATATGGGTTCAAATGACGAAAGGGAAAACACATTGAACCAACTTCTTACAGAAATGGATGGCTTTGGTTCAAATAGTGGTGTCATAATTTTGGCTGCAACCAACAGAGCTGATATTTTGGATAAGGCACTTCTGCGTGCAGGAAGATTTGATAGGCAGATTCATGTTGAGCTCCCTGACTTAAATGAGAGAAAAGAGATATTTAATGTTCACTTGCGTCCAATTAAAATTGATGAATCAGTTGATGTTGAATTTCTTTCTCGTCAAACCCCTGGATTTAGTGGAGCAGATATTGCAAACGTATGTAATGAGGCTGCTCTGATAGCTGCTAGAAATAAAAAGCAATTTGTGGAGAGTGAGGATTTCGTTAATGCTGTTGATAGAATAGTTGGTGGACTAGAGAAGAAAAATAAGATTATAACTGAGGAGGAGAAGCGAACAATCGCCGTTCATGAGGCTGGACACGCAACCTTGAGTTGGTTTCTAGAACATGCTAATCCGTTGGTTAAGGTAACGATAGTACCTCGTGGAAAAGCGTTAGGTGCCGCATGGTATATGCCCGAAGAGAGGCAGATAACAACCAAAGAGCAGATGCTTGATGAGATGTGTGCATTGCTTGGTGGACGAGCTGCAGAGGAGCTGTTTATGGGTAAGATATCTTCAGGTGCAATGAATGACCTAGAGCGTGTAACAAAACAAGCTTACGGAATGATAGCTTATTTGGGAATGAGCGACAAAATTGCCAACCTAAGTTATTATGATTCTAGTGGGCAGGACTATAGTTTCCAAAAGCCATATAGCGATAAAACGGCAGAGTTGATAGATTCAGAAGTAAAACTGATGGTTGCTGAACAATATCAGCGTGCCAAAGATATGTTGAGCGAGCATGTTGAGGGGCACCACGAGCTAGCTGATATCTTGATGGAGAAAGAAATTATTTATGCCGAGAATTTAGAGAAAATATTTGGCAAAAGAGCATGGATTTCTCGTTCACAAGAAATATTAGAAAGTGGAACTCGCACAAGCAACGCATATGATAATCCCGATGATGGAGATGAGAACTCTAACTCAACAAAATCCCCATCTAGAGAGAGTTAGAGCTGATAGCGAATATAAATAAAAACAAACTTACATTTCATTTATCAATGAAATTGCAGAACTGACTGACAGTCCGTGCCTTATGGCTCGGACTGTTGTCTTTATATGCTAGCTGGAGAGGTGTATTAATGATGCAAATATAGTTGAATGAACTTATTTATTTCTATGTCGTTATATAGTTACGAAAATAGAACTAATAAAGATTGAAACGTATGAAAACAGTCAAATACATTTTATTAGCAAGCATTTTTGCTATAAGCATAATATCTTGCGGTAATACAAATGCAAAGAACAACGAAAATAATAATTCAAAAAATTTAAAAACAATGAAATTCGAAAAAGTAGCACTTCCTTATGCAACTGATGCTCTTGAGCCAGTTATTAGTAAAACAACAATTGAGCTTCACTACGGTAAGCACCACCAAGCATATATTGATAACTTGAACAAGCTAATTGTTGGAACAGAGTTTGAAGACGCAGATCTTGAAACTATCGTTAAGAAAAGTGATGGAGCTATCTTTAATAATGCAGGACAGGCTCTAAATCATAACATTTATTTCACTTCTTTCAAAGCTAACGGTGGTGGTGAGCCACAAGGCGGGTTGGGCGAAGCTATTAATTCTCAATATGGCTCGTTCGATAAGTTTAAAGAAGAGTTTAATGCAGCAGGTGCATCAGTATTCGGTTCGGGATGGGTATGGTTAGCTAAAGATGCTAGCGGCAAACTACACATCGAGAAAGAGCCTAATGGTGGAAACCCTGTAACAAAAGACCTAACTCCTATTCTTGGATTTGATGTATGGGAGCATGCTTACTATTTAGATTATCAAAATCGTCGTGCCGATCATCTTAAAGAGATTTGGAACATTATCGATTGGGACGTTGTAAGCAAACGTTACTAATATTTATTGATTAATTGATTATAATTGAAAAGCCACAGTCCTGATTAATTTAGGATTGTGGCTTTTCTCATTTAAATAATCGTTTTGAAAAGAGCTAATAAACTATTTTGAGTCCTGCTCCTATTTGTTTAGCATTATACCTGTAAGCATTCTTCCTGACCTTATTGATTGCCTACGAGCTGAGAAGAATAGTTCTTCATTTTCAAATGTACATAAACTTGATTTGTGGATGTTTCTTTTAGCCACACCTAGTTTTATTAATTCTTGTTGATTTATTTCTTTTAAATCAATATGAACTTTCTCGGTAGTGCTATTTAAAAATGAGTTGCTATCATCTATTGTGAAACCTTTCTCTACAAATATATCCACAACTTCATTTCCTATTTCATAATTGGCTACACTGATTGAGGGACCGATGCAAGCAATTAGATCCTTTGCATTTGTTCCAAAACTGTTGGTCATTGCCCCTATTGTTTTCTCAACAATATGGTCTGATGTTCCTTTCCAACCCGCATGAATTGCTGCTACAGCCTCATTTGCTGAATCATACAGAATAATTGGCACACAGTCGGCTGTGGTTACACACAAAAACAATCCTTTTATATTAGTTATTGAGGCATCATAGCCATATAGTTTATCTAATTGAACAGGCTTGTCTAGATTCAAAAAGTTTCGATCAATGTTTATAACCTTGCTACCATGTGTTTGATGTGGAGTGATTAACTGCTCAGGTTCGAGATTAAATTTTCTTGCAACAATGCTTCTGTTTTCATAAATGTTAAGTGGATTATCGTCAGAATAGTTGCCTAAGTTTAGTGATGAGAATTCTCCCGAACTCACTCCTCCATTTCTGGTTGTTGAAAAATGAGATATCTTGGAGCAACCTCTGAGCATTTCAAAGAACAATAAGTCAGGATAATCTACATCTTTAAACATATTTCAAAACTCCTCTTCGTAATGATTAAATTCATTGTCATAATCTTCCCACGATTCATCTTCTTCATAATCTTCTTCTTCCTCAAAGTCGAAGTCAAAATCCTCTTCGTCATCATCAAACTCAAGTTCTTGAATATCCAATGGTTTGTGAACAACTGACTTATATGCGTCTTCTCTGCTAAAAACTCCGTCTGAATTTAATTCTTTCCAAATCAAATCTTTAAGTTCCTGAATGCCAAGTCCTGTTATTGAGGATATGAAAATATATGGGATAGAAGGTAAATGATCCTTTATTTCAGTCATCAGTTCATCATCTAGCATGTCTGATTTTGTGATAGCAAGCAATCTCTGCTTATCTAGCAGCTCAGGATTGTAAACTGTTAGTTCGTTAAGAAGCATCTTATATTCCTCTTCAATGTCGTTGCAATCGGCAGGAATCATAAATAATAATAGAGAGTTTCTTTCTATGTGTCGCAAAAATCTAAGTCCTAGACCCTTACCCTCACTAGCACCCTCTATAATTCCAGGTATATCTGCCATTACAAATGATTTCGAATCTCGATAGCTAACAATACCCAAGTTTGGTTTGAGAGTGGTGAATGGATAGTCTGCAATTTTTGGTTTTGCTGCCGAGACCACAGACAATAGAGTTGACTTTCCAGCATTTGGTAAGCCCACAAGACCTACATCAGCAAGAAGTTTAAGCTCAAGTATCACCCATTTCTCTTCAAATGGTTCGCCTGGCTGCGAGTATCGTGGAGCCTGATTGGTTGCAGTTTTGAAATGAGTGTTTCCAAGTCCGCCTCTTCCACCTTTCATAAGTATAACTTCCTGATCGTGCTCGGTAATATCGCATAAATATTCGCCTGTTTCGGCATCATATACAACAGTGCCACAAGGCACTTCTATAATTTTACTTTCTCCATCTTTGCCCGAGCTCTTCTTTCCTCTTCCTCCCTCGCCATGTCCTGCAAAAATATGCCTTTGGTATCTTAGGTGCAAAAGCGTCCAGTAATTTCTATTGCCACGCAATATAATGTGGCCACCGTGTCCGCCGTCTCCACCATCTGGACCTCCTTTCGGCACATGTTTCTCTCTTCTAAAGTGTGAAGAACCTCTGCCGCCCTTACCCGAGCGACAGAATATTTTCACATAATCCACAAAATTTGATCCACTCATTGTTTCTTATTAATTCTATAAATGGTTATCTACCACCTTTTCTATTGAGCTAAATATATTCTCAATAGTGCCATTTCCTTCTATAACAGACAGCTTGCCCTGTTTGTTGTAAAACTCTTTTAATGGCTCAGTTTGCTGATGATATACTTTCAGACGAGACTCTATTGTTTCTCTGTTATCATCGGCACGTCCTTCAATTTTTCCACGATTAAGAAGACGCTCAATTAGAGATTCCTCTTCTACATCGAGACATAAAATAGATGTTATAGATAAATTGTTTTCTTTAAGTTTGTCATCCAGAGCCACACCTTGAGCCACTGTACGTGGAAATCCGTCAAAGATAAATCCTTTTTTGTCAAGATTCTTTTTGATGAGTTCGTCTATAATATCAATGACGATATTATCAGGCACCAATTGACCTTTTGAAATATATTCGTTGGCCGTATTTCCAAGTTTTGTACCTGCACTTATTTCATCTCTTAGTAGTTCGCCAGTTGACACATGTTCGAGTTTATATTTCTTCGCAATTAGTTCACCTTGTGTACCTTTACCCGATCCTGGGGCTCCAAAAATTACAATATTAAGCATATGTTTTAAAAATAAAAATAAGCTACAAAGGTAAATATTATTTCAGTGCTAATTGTGCGTTTAAAACTAAATTACTCAAAAGACTGTTATAATGTCAGAAAAACACTCTTCAAATATCTTTTGTCTATTCTCTATACTCCTTTGCTTCCAGCTCGCCACTTAGCACCAATGCAGCATTTTCGGCAAGTGCTCTCATTTCATCCTCACCAGGATACATATAAACGGGCGCTATTTTATATACCCTTTCGATTATAAGATTGCAGAACCATTTGCTATTAGCTAATCCACCTGTTATTAATATAGCATCCACGTTACCTTTCAAAACTGTTGAAAAAGCTCCTATCTCCTTAGCCGTTTGATATGCCATCGCCTCCATTATTGCATAGCTTTTTTCATCTCCCTCAAGTGCCGCTTTCTCCACTTCATATGCATTGTTATGCCCTGTATATGCAAATAGTCCTCCTTTGCCCACCACCATAGATTTCATCTCTTCATAAGTATATTTGCCACTAAAAGCCATCTTCAAAAGTGAGCCCGTTGGAAGAGTTCCTGATCTTTCGGGCGAGATGGGTCCATCTCCATCGAGTGCTTGGTTAACATCCACTACACGACCCTTTTGATGAACTCCCACAGATATGCCTCCTCCCATGTGAGCCACAATTAGGTTCATGTCTTCATATTTTCTGTTCACAGATTTGGCATGAAGCCTTGCAATTGCTTTTTGATTTAGTGCATGAAATATCGACACTCTTTGAAACAATGGGTGTCCCGAAAATCTTGCAATTGGGGCTAGCTCGTCCACCACTACTGGGTCGGCAATAAATGCTTGAGCAGAAGGAAGTTGCTTGGCAATGTCGTCAGCAATAAGAGCACCCAAGTTGCTTGCATGTTCTCCCATCTTTACTTCAATTAGATCCTTTTTCATCTCCTCGTTTATCCTATACACCCCCGATGGAATTGGTTTCACCAATCCACCTCTACCTATCACAGCCTCTATCAGATTGAGTTTTATATCAGCATCTTTTAGCTCATTATAAACAATGTTCTTTCGATACTCATATTGATCTGCAATTGTTTTGAATTTACTTAGCTCCTTCACCGAGTGGCGAATTGTTTTTAGAAATACAGGGTTGCCATTTCTAAAAACAGCAATCTTTGTTGATGTCGATCCTGGGTTAATAACCAAGATTCTTGTGTTGTTGTCCATAATAGTTTTGATGTGGTTTTAAAAGTGTTAGTTATTTCATTGCCGCTGCTAGTGCAATTGATAGCAACTTGCTTTTGTCATTGTCCGATCTGGATGTTAGCACAATAGGAACGGTTGCTCCCATAATAACCGCCGCTACTGAAGCGCCACCCAAGAAGCTGAGCGCCTTATAGAACATGTTTCCTGCCTCAATATCTGGGGCAAGAATGATATCACAATCTCCAGCCACTTCACTTTCTATGTTTTTATGAATTGCTGCTTCTTTACTTATCGCATTGTCAATAGCTAGAGGTCCATCAACTACACAGTTTCTAATTTGCCCACGTTCATTCATCACTTTCAGCATTGCTGCATCAATCGTTGCGGGCATTTTAGGATTAACAGTTTCCACAGCTGCAATCACTGCAACCTTGGGTGTTTCTATCCCTATCTTTCTACAAGCCTCCACTGCATTATTCAAGATATGTACTTTTGCATTTATATCGGGAGCAATATTCATGGCTACATCAGTCACTCCTAGTAGCTTATGATAATATGGAGACTCGAAAAATGCAACATGGCTCAATACTTCACTTCTGCGTAGCCCCTTTTCTTTGTTTAGCACAGCCTTTAGCAAAGTTCCTGTAGGGATGTTTCCCTTCATCAAAATAGATGCTTTGCCCGCTCTCACCTGTTCCACAGCTATTTCAGCCGATTGGTTTGCACCCTCTTGGTTGTCAATTATATTTATGTTGGAAACGTCAAAGTTGATTGATTTAGCAATCCTCTCAATTTCATTCTTATCCCCAACAAGTATAGGCGAAACTATCTTTTCTTCAACAGCGGTTCTGATAGCGTTCAACACAGCCTCATCTTCCGCTGCAGCCACTGCAATCCCTTTTGGGATATTGTTTTTTGCTTTTTCAATTAGTTCGTAAAGGTTTTTAATCATAGTAAGTATTAATTTGTAGTTTTCAGCTTGCAAAATAACAATTATAATCTTCAAAAGGGATATGATTTGTCAATTATTTTGTGAAAATGACAGTTGTCAATCAATATTTTCTTTCTCATTAATCTCTTTCCACTCCTTCCAAGCCTCAAGATTGCGTTTCAATCCAGCAAATTTGGCTCGTTTCACCGCCGACTTTCTAAATACCTCGCGATATCTCTCTTCGTCCATATTCATGATTGACTCTGAATTCAATGCTAGAAACTCCTCCGATGGTGCAAACTCATCATTGTTGTGAGGCTTGGCATGTCTATTCCATGGACAAACCAGTTGACAGATATCACACCCATAGATGTTGTTGCTTAGCTTTGGGATAATTTTTTTATCAATCTCCCCCTTATTCTCAATCGTTTGATACGAAATACATTTCTTGGCATTCAAAAAATGTGGTCGCTCAATGGCTCCCGTAGGACAAGCATCCAAGCATCTTCGGCAGGCACCACAGTTTTGCCTCACTGGCGAATCGTAGTCCAAGTCGAGATTAATAATCAGTTCTCCCAAAAAGAAAAATGAGCCCTTGCCAGGTATAATCAGCAATGTGTTTTTGCCCACAAATCCTAAGCCTGCTCTTGCTGCCCAAAACCTCTCCAAAACGGGAGCCGAATCCGAAAAGAAGCGTCCTGCAGCCTCGGGTCTTCTTTCTTGAATAAACTCTAACAGCTTCTTCAATTTTCCTTTCACCACATCGTGATAATCTTGACCGTAAGCATAATAGGCAAATTTTGGAGCATCAGGGTTTTGCAACTTATAGGGGAAGTAGTTTAAGGCAACCGATATTATCGATTTGGCACCATCAACCAGCAGTCTAGGGTCAACCCTCTTTTCTATGTTGCGCTCCATATAGCTCATATTGCCCTGAGCCTCTTCGGCAATCCATTTCATGTAGTTCTCTTCCTGTTCGCTGTCTTCGGCTTTGCAAATTCCCACAGCATCAAAGCCCAACGAAAGAGCATATTGTTTTATTTCTTCTGATAACGTCATTCTGTAATCTTAAAATGCTAATTTATGACTATTAAACGGTTAAACCTCCAAAAGGTTGGGACAATGTCATGCAGTTTTGGCAGATTAGTTTTTGCACCCATCAAAATGTTGCCTATTTTTGCAATAATTATATCCCTATTCATGTCCGATTCAGAATTAAAACAAAGAACAACCACCTCTCTCTTTTGGAGCTTTTTAGATAAGTTTGGGCATCAGCTCATCAATCTAATAAGCAGCATCATTCTGATGGCTGTTGTTGCCAAAGCCGAATTTGGTATTATGGGGATATTAGCTGTCTTTATTGCTTTTTCTAATATTCTTATCGACAGCGGCTTTTCACGTGCACTGCTAAATCGAAAAGAGATAACCGACAGAGAATACACCACAGTATTTATATTTAACTTCGCTCTTAGTTTGGTTCTCTATTTGGCTTTGTTTTTCAGTGCTCCCTATCTTGCCAAGTTGTTCAACGAGCCCCGTTTGACACTTGTTGCTCGAGTTTTGTTCATCTCATTTATATTAAATGCTTTTGGGCTTATTCAACAAACACTCCTGATAAAGAAGTCCGATTTTAGAGGTCTCACCAAGATTAACATCCCCGCCGTACTGCTCTCTGCCCTTATAGCCATTGGTTTGGCAATAAAAGGCTTTGGCATTTGGGCACTTGTGGCTCAAGTGGTGTCATATTCTTTTTTCAGAACACTTTTTTTGTGGCTCTACACGAGGTGGCTACCAAAAGCAATGCTCAGCCCATCATTGTTGATGAACTCAATGGGGCTCAGTAGCAAGTTGCTTGCTTCTAGCTTGATAAGTGCGGTTTTCAACAATATCTATCCAAGTATTATTGCCTTTTTCTATCCCAATTCTATGAATAGCGTTGCCGATTACACGCAAGCAAACAAATATCAAGACATACCTTTTGCAATGATATCCAACACCTTTAGGTCTATATCGATGCTTATTCTCTCCGAAATCAATCAAGAGATAGAGCGACTAAAACGAGTGGTGAG
>CAYFSV010000087.1:0-10303 GCA_964345815.1 uncultured Proteiniphilum sp.
CAGCCTCGATGCGATGTTAAGAAATGTTGTGCACATACGAAGCAGCCTGAAGGTGTAATACAAATATTCTCTAATATTTTTTATACCTTTGCATGTAAACACCTAACATAAACACCAAATGCGACATACACTAATAGGCATATTAATCTCAATATTGTTTGTGATTAGTTTAAGTGCCAAAGACAATATAAAATTTCATACTCTCACTCCCAAGGGTGGGCTAAGCTATGACGGAATCACAGATATAAGCCAAGATAAAAGAGGGTTTATATGGATAGTGCTGGAGAATAATATTTATCGATTTGATGGATATACCTACAAATCATATAAAGATGCTTTTGGAAATAGTGTAGACGGAAATATAGGTCAATTTAATAATATATCGCATGGCAAGGATGGCGACATGTATGTATCAACTACTAATGGGATTTATAAATTCAACATTATTACGGAGACTTTTGAATTAATTATTGAGGCTTCCAACAATTATGTCTATATCGACAACAGCAATAGGGTGTGGATTATTCATTCGGGCAATGTGTCGTATCTTGATGATAACAATCAATTGATTAGCCCCGAATATAGTGGTCGCAAACTAGCTCTACACAATAAGATGATTGCTGAAAGTGATGATAATGTTTTCCTTTTTTCAAATTTTGGACACATATATATATATAATGAGGAGACAAAACAGATGGATGACTTTACAAACATCAACAACCTGTTTGATGATCACAGCTTGAGCAAAGCACAAATAAGGGGTGGCTTTTTGTGGATGGTAGTGTCCAACTATACGATACTTAAAGTTGATATTGCAACTAGAGAGGTTGTAAATAAATATCACTATAATAAATATGCCAACAATGGGGTGAGATGTGCTTATGTGTCGAGCGACAACAAAGTGTGGATTGGTAGTATGAATGGATTGTATGTAATAGATCCTGATGCTGAGACAATTAAACTACACGAGAACAAACAAGACAACAAATTCACAATTCCTCATAGCTCGGTGTGGACAATTAACGAGGACAACAACAACAATATTTGGATTGGAACATATGCAGGTGCAGCAGCCTACGTAAACCATTTTGAAGAAAATATTTTTGAAACATACCATTTGTCAACAAACGGATTGATGAAAACTCCCGTGAGTGGATTTGTGGCAGACCAAGACAATGTGTGGATATCAACAGAGGGTGGCGGCGTGAATGTTTTGAACAAAAAGACACAAAACTTTTCATACTATACTCATCAAGCAAACAAAAACAGTGTTTCGGGAAACTACACAAAGCCATCTGCAATAGATAGCAAGGGAAATATTTGGATACCCACTTTCAGAGCTGGATTGAGCAGATATAACACCAAGACTAATACTTTTACTACACTGAAAAGCGTTTCGCAGGATAGCACATCACTATTGTCCAACGACCTGAGAAAAGTTATATTGGAACCAGACTCGGGGCTATGGATAGTTTATCAACAACACTCACCTAAAATTTCATTTCTTTCGTTTGACAACTTAAAGGTCAAACACTATTCACCTGATTACATCGAGGGCTTTCAATTCTCTTCAAGCGACTATATCTATGACCTTTGCAGGGGGAATGATGATAAAATATGGTTTATATCATCGAGTCTGCTATTTTCGATGGACATAGAAACTAAGTTGTTTAGCAAATATGATATACCATCCTCCAAAAGAATAGATGCATCAACGCTTTGCATTGACAATGAAGGGATAATATGGATTGGGACTTTTGGAAATGAGCTGATAAGCTTCGACACAAGTTCAAAATCATTTGATAATTATCCTAAGTTGCTCCCAAGTGATATTGTTGAGATTTATTCGATAAACTGGGTAGATGAAAACATATGGCTAGGTGCAAACGATGGATTGTATGCTTTTAATAAGAATACCAAAAAGGTTTCGGTGTTTAAGGAATCGGACGGCACACAGGGTGATGTATATTATAGGTTGGCTACATACAAATCTGAAGACAATAAGCTATACTTTGGTGGCACTGGCGGATTTACAATTATTGATGCTCACCTGATAAGTGAAAACCCTATAAAACCAATCACAATAATATCCGATTTTTATCTTGACTATAAGCCTGTTAATAGTCACAATGATTTAAACATTAATGTTGACATGGCAAATGCAGCGACGATAAAGTTAAGTCACAATCAGCAAAACTTTGGGTTTAAGATATCAAGTGATAATTTTTTGAATAGTGACAAAAACAAATTCAAATATAGGCTTAAGAACTACGACAAGCAATGGATATCAACAGATGCACAAAACAGGATAATACACTATTCGAAGATACCACCTGGAACATATTTTTTTGAGGTTCAATCTGCCAACAATGATGGTGTGTGGGGCAACACCTCCTCCATTAAGATTATAAGAAAGCCTGCTCCATGGGCAAGCCTCACAGCGTGGATTATATATTTAATAATGTTTGCAGCACTGCTCTATTATTTCATCTCTTCATACAGGAGTAAGAAAAGACTAGAAAACAAACTTTATCTTGACCAAATAGAGAAAGAGAAAAGAGAAGAGATACACAAAAATCAGTTCCTATTTTTCACCAATGTATCTCACGACTTGAAAACGCCTTTAGCACTGATTATGGCAACCATAAACAAAATGCGAGAAGAGGGAATGAAAGAGTATTATTATAAAATATTGAACAACAATTCGCAACGATTGATGCTTCTGCTGAATGATATATTAGACTTTAGAAACTTACAGAAGAACAAGATAAAGCTTGCCGTTTCGGACAGAAATCTCAACGAGTTTGTATTGAAAATAGCTAATGACTTTAATGAATTGGCGAGAGAAAAGAAGATAGATTATGAAGTGAGCCTGCAGGATAATAGCCTAAACAATGTACCATTTGACACTGAGATAATGGAAAGAATAGCTCTCAACCTATTCAACAATGCTTTTAAATATACTGACAATGGTGGCAAAATAAAGATTGTGGCAACAACGGAGGAGTTTGCATCAAAGTACTCGTCATGCTACTCCATAAAACAAAATGAGAATTTTGACACCCAAAATTCATATAAAATAATTGTAAGCGATACTGGTGTGGGCATCACTGAGGAATCGATTGCAAAGGTGTTTGATAGATTTTATAAAGTTGACACAAAGAACGAAAACAAACATCTAGGAACAGGAATTGGCTTGGCACTAGTGAAAGAACTGATTGCTGTTCATAAAGCTAACATCACAATATGTAGTGAGAGAGATGTTGGAACTGACTTCATCATTCAGTTTTCATCTGATATTGATTTCTATGAACTGGATGAGCGCAAAACCACAAAAGAGAGTGAAGATAAGAATGAGGCTACAATTGAAGACCTTTTTAGCGAAGTTTTTCTATCGTCAGAGGATAGTGACAACCAAGCCTACACCTCAAACGATGGTGATGCCGGTAGTGCAAACATTGATAAAAACAAAACAATACTTATAGCCGAAGACAATGAAGACTTGAGAGAGTTGTTGAAATCATCACTAAGCCAAAATTATAACATAGTGGATTTTGGTGACGCAAAGCCTGCGCTTGATTATCTAAAATCAAACGATGTGGTGGATATGATTGTGAGCGACATAATGATGCCTGAGGTTGATGGCATAACATTTTGCAAGACTATAAAAAGTGATGTTGAAACCTCTCACATACCCTTCATTTTACTTACTGCCAAATCGGGCGTTGAGAGTCAACTAGAGGGAACAGAATCGGGTGCTGATTTGTATTTAGAAAAGCCTACAGATTTAAATCTTCTAAGGGCGGCGATATCAAATATTTTTAAGCAACAGGAAATACTTAAAAATCATTATGCTTCAAACTATTTTGCAGACGTTTCGGAAATTGCCACAAACAGGGAGGATAGTAAGTTTTTGAACAATGTTACCAATATTATTGAATCTTATCTAGACAAATCTGAACTGGATGTTAACACTATCGCTACAGAAATGATGATGAGCAGAAGCAAGTTGTATTCAAAAATTAAATCGCTGACAGGCAAATCTATAGTGGAGTTTATACTAAACTATAGATTGAGAAAAGCTGCACAAATGCTGACCGAGGGAAATACCACAATTCAGGAGGCGATGTATTCTGTGGGGATAGAAAGTAGATCATACTTTACCAATTCATTTAAAAAAGAATTTGGCATGCCTCCTTCAAAGTTTATAGAGAAGAACAGTAAGAGATGATGCATAAAAAAATCTCGGACCCCTGTGTGGTCCGAGATTTTAAATATATTATTGATAGAATTATTATTCTACAATCTTCATTATTGCCTGTCCTGCTTGAACAATATCACCCTCTTTCACAAAAAGCTTATACACTTTTCCTGAATACTCAGATAGAATATCATTCTCCATCTTCATAGCCTCAAGGATTAATAAGTTTGTTCCTTTATTGATAGAGTCGCCCTCCTTAACGTTGAAGCTCATTATTGTGCCAGGCATTGGGCTCTCAACCACAAAACCATTAGGCTCGGCTTCTCCATTTGTAGATTGCTCTTCTACTTTCTCTACCACCACCTCTTCTTGTTTGTGAGATTCGAACTCAGCTTCACGCTTTTTCTTAAGGAAGTTTTTGGCTACAGCCGGGAACAACTCAAGCAACAACTGCTCTTGCTCGTCAGCAGCTAGTTTCACATTTCCATACTCTTCTAAAGTTGGATTATCTTGACTTTGATATTTGCTAACATCATATGGTATCTCTTGTGCCGAACCTGTTATTTGCTCTCTGAAAGCAGGATCAATAGCAACTGGTGTTTTACCATACTCACCTTTAACTAATGCAACAAACTGATTTGATGCATTTGCATATTTCTCTCTGCCATTTTTCTCATTTAGTGCTGAACTTACAGCCTGAGCTCCTACAATCTGACTAGTTGGAGTTACCAATGGAGGCAAGCCAGAATCTAAGCGTACACTTGGAATCAATTTCATTGCATCATCAAGAATATCCAAAGAGTTGTATTGCTTAAGCTGAGCAACCATGTTAGTGTACATTCCACCTGGTATCTCTGCATCCTTAACCTTCTCGTCTGGTTTTGGGAAATTGAAATGTGCTTCAATTGCTTGACAAGCTTCCAACAATGCTGGTTCGTTGTTAGCTTTGGCTGCCACAATTGCATCATCAAATAGCTTATCGATGTTTGCAGGAAGTGTATCAGTAAGTGGATTGAATGGATTTGGGAATTGCTTAACAGCATCAAAAGCATCAAGCTCTTTGCGGATATCGTAAAGCTTCTCATTAATTTTAGCAACTTGCTCCATGTTGATATCTAACTCGATACCCATTTTTTGACAGAATATATAAACCAATTCTATTGCTGGTGCGGCGGGACCTCCTGCAAAGTTCCAAATAACAGTATCTACAATGTCAGCACCGTTTACAATTGCTGCAAGCACTGATGCTAATCCATATCCTGGCGTACAGTGAGTGTGGAAATCAACAAGAATGTTACTATCAAGTTCTTTTTTTAATCTAGAAACAATACTAGAAACTCGAGATGGTGGAATCAGTCCACTCATATCTTTAATAGTGATGATATCTGCACCCAATGCAGCCATCTCTTTGGCTTTGTTTATAAAATAATCGTCAGTAAACACTGGCTTATATGTAGAAACTGGTGCAGATTGTTGCTCTTTCTTTCCAAACAAAGAGCTAAGGAATCCTTTCTTTTTGGGTGCTTGCTCTACTTTTGGCTCTTCAAATTTTGGATCAATTGTGTAGCAAACTGCACAATCGGCAATACCACCATATTTCTTAATATACTTAACGCTCGATTTGATGTTATCAACGTCATTTAATGCATCAAAAATACGCATTACATTTAAACCACTTGCAACAGCATTCTTAAAAAACCCATCAATGATCTCATCTGGATAGGGTGCGTAGCCATATAAGTTTCTACCACGCGAAAGCGCTGTTAACTTTGATGCTCCACCCATTACATCACTTATAATCTTAAGTCTATCCCATGGGTTTTCACCAAGATATCTCATTACAGAGTCGGGCACTGCCCCACCCCATACCTCCAAGGCATAGAAATTGGCATCTTTATAGAAAGGTAGCACTTTGTCAACTTGTGATTGATTCATTCTAGTAGCAAAAGCTGACTGTTGTCCGTCTCTAAGAGTTAGGTCTCTAATTAATAGTTTACGTTTCATAACATTTTACAGTTTTAGATAATTATTTATGTATATTTATTGCACTTATACTTACAGTTTGAAGCTATTATAACTCTTTAAAACACAACTAGATATGTAATAAGAATTTCTATACAAAGTAACAAATTATTTTTGAATTAGTAACAATAAATTAGAGAAATATTTCTCTAATTAAAGTATAAATATGACACCAAATAAAAAGCGCTAATATAAAAACTATTATATCAGCGCTTTAGTTCTATAGACATCAGTTATTTAACATCTAAATATCATCTTCTTCTCCTACCTTTTGAGAAGTTTCTGTTTCTTTTTGATGGCTTCGAGTTTGAGCTTTTTGCATTAGACTCATCGGCAAGCTCAACAACAAGTTTTCTATCTTCAACAATCACACCTTTAAAAGATTTAAGTACCTTATTGGCACTCTCTTCGGGAACCTCAAAGAACGAGAAGTTTTTCATTAAATCAATTCTTCCAACTCTCACCTTGCCAGGAACAAAATCATTGATAAATCCCATCAAGTTGGCAGGGTTTGCTCCATCCATAGTTCCGAGATTGATAAAGAATCTTGAATATCCCTTTTCTGCTCTGCGTGGTCCACCCGAATCTCTATTGTCGTTTCTTTTTCCTCTTGTTCGTTCGGCTCGTCCTTCTCTGTTTCCACCTCTATCAACAGGTTGTTCAATTTCTTCAGCTTGTTGATAATATTCAATTATTCTATTAAACTCAAGAGACACTATACGTTTAATAATATCTTCTTTTTGAAGCCATTCTAGCTTTTTAAATATTGATGGTAGAAGTCTAGATATCTCCTCTTCGTTTACCTTAACTTTCTCTAATTGGTCAACAAAATTGAAAAGTTGTTTCTCGCAAATCTCATCACCTTTTGGAAGTTCTCTCTGCTCGAAAGTTTTGTTGATCATCTTTTCAATTTGTCTAACCTTGCCTCTCTCTCTAAGATGAATTATTGAGATTGAAGTACCCGTTTTGCCTACCCTTCCTGTTCTTCCACTACGATGGGCATACACCTCAAAATCATCAGGCAAACCATAGTTTATAACATGAGTTATGTCATCAACATCAAGACCACGTGCGGCAACATCGGTGGCAACCAACAGTTGTAAGTTTCTATTTCGAAACTTGTTCATAACATAGTCTCTCTGTGCTTGCGACAAATCACCATGGATTGTATCAGCATCGTATCCATCTTGTATCAACTTATCGGCAATTTCTTGTGTCTCTTTTCGAGTTCTACAAAAAACTATACCGTAGATATTTGGATAGTAATCAACTACTCGTTTCAATGCCAAATATTTGTCTTTTGCATGAACCATAAAGTATCCATGTTTGACATTTTGTGCACCCTCATTTTTTCTACCAACGATTATCTCCATTGGTTCTCTCATATACTTGCGAGTAATCTTCTCTATCTCTCGTGGCATTGTTGCCGAGAATAGCAACATGCTTCTATCATCTGGAACATGCGACAATATTTCGTCAATACTATCGGTGAAGCCCATTTGCAACATTTCGTCGGCTTCATCCAAAACAACAGTGTGAACATTAGCTAGCGACACAGTTTTTCGGTTAATCAAGTCGATAAGCCTCCCAGGTGTAGCCACAATAATGTGAACTCCTCTCTTGAGCGACTTTATCTGACTATTGATACTAGAACCACCATACACAGGAAGTACCCTTATATCGGGTCGTTTTTGAGAAAAGTCAGACAAATCGCCAGCAATTTGCAAGCATAACTCCCTTGTAGGAGCCAAGACAAGTGTTTGGGGAGCATTTAAATCTGTATTTGTTTTTTGGATGATAGGCAAGCCAAATGCAGCTGTTTTGCCTGTTCCTGTTTGTGCTAGCGCAATTACGTCGCGCGTGTTTGCCAACATTTGCGGAATCACTTCCTTCTGTACTGGCATAGGTTGTTCAAAACCCATCTCTTGAATTGCACTACATATTTCAGGTGCAATCCCAAGTTCTTCAAAAGTTATCATTATAAATATATTAATGTGAAATATTTTGTACTTCACACAAATATCCTCGATCCTCACCTAATAAAACAATCAATAAATAGAGGAGATAAACTTGAAATACAAAACAGAGTTTCTGTAATAAATCGTTTATTTACAGAATTATGGCGTAAAGGTACTACAAAAAAATAATCTATTGACTATAAAGCAGATATTTACGTAATAAATTTTTATTTGAGGCGCTCACTTTCAACTCTTTCTCCAAATAATTGTCAACAGAACCATACTTTTGATTTATATAGTCGATAGTGTAATTTATATATGATGGACGAACTGAGAATATAGCTGTGACAGCCTCTTGAAAATACTCAGGCTTAGATTGAGCATCCATCACTATCTTTGAAACATTAATATATTCTTGCGATAAGAGATAATCGTTGATAATCACATTTTGTGGAACTCCAATTGCTGAAAGAATAAAAAATGAGGCAAGCCCTACCCTATCTTTTCCTAATGATCCACTTATAAGAATTGGATAATTATCATAATCAATCAACAACTCAAACATTTTTGATAGCTCTTCTTTGCTGTTTTCAACAATGCTAATATATGAGTCTTGTATTTTTCGAACGGCATCGCTTTGAGTAAGCTTTTTGTCAAGCATCATATCATCTAATGCTTTCGAATCCATTTGCGTGATGGGTATCGACACCTTCTTAATATTTGGATGAACTAATATTGGATATGTTTTAGATGTATTTTCTGTTCTGAAATCTATGATTGTTTTAATATTCAATCTTCTGATTCTTTCCTGATCATATAATGTGGCACTACTTAAATCGCCAGATCTAAATATCATCCCCCAGCGCATCTGCCTATCAAGCTTGGTGAAATATCCACCCAAGTCTCTGAAGTTTTTAATACTACTCATTTCAATATGCCTATTTGTGATAATACCTGAATAGGCACTTGTGGTTTTCAAAATATAAAACTCTCGTTTATCAGGGTTTGAATGATCAATTATGGTAACTTGATCGGTTATTTTAGATGTTTTGATTGGCACAAAACTTTCCAACATCTCATCTGTATTGGATGAGTATATATTTATATTACCATCCTGGTCAGGGCTCACCTCCCACTTGAGAAGCAAATCTCCATCTCTATTTTTTTCAGCCACCGAGGTTATCTTAACCGTAGATGCACAACGAGAAAAGACAAAAAGGAGAAAAAATAAAAGTAATATATTATTGGTTCTTATCACTATAGTTCATTTATTATTGATGAACAAATATATACAAAACATTTATTATAGGTGCTTTTTAAGTGGCTACTTAACAATAAATAATCACATTTTCGCCAATTTTTACAACTATCATATTAGCAGTTGAATAGTATGTTAAACATTTGTCGATAGCTTGTTTATTATTTGGTGAAAGATATTTGATAAACTAATTTGCAAATACTAATTATTTTTACAAGCAATATTTACTTTCGATATTGCCTTATAAGTAATCAATATTTATCAGTATGAAGTTGACAATGTTTGAACAGTTATCATAACAAAAAGTTACTGTTTGTAATCAACACCTTAGTTATCATATGATGTTTACAGAAACCATATAATTCTAATAATAAGCTATTTGTGAGATTATTTAGTGTGGAATAAAAGTCAATAAGATAAGAGATAATGTTGATTATATTTATATCAAGTGAATGTAGTGTTTATTGTAAACAGTATCAACAGGCTATCATTATCATCATATATTTTTCTTATTTTTAAATCTATATTTATTATTAATATATTGTTCAAAAGAAACTTAGAACTTCAAAACTCGTCGAATTTTTGGATTGGGACTGTTCTCTGTTTTTATGGTATTTGGTTTTCAGTTTTGATCTCATTGTAAAGCAATCAGCAATAAGTGATATAAACTATACAGAAGGAAATAGAGGTAATAGTAATTATTTAGCCTTTTGTTCGATGACATGAAGCTAAATAACAAAATTTCAGCCTTTTGTTCGACAACAAAAGGCTAAATAACCAAATTTGACCCTTTTGCTCGACAACATAAAGCTAAATAACCAAATTTGACCCTTTTGTTCGACAACAAAAGTCTAAATAACTAAA
>CAYFSV010000088.1:0-9750 GCA_964345815.1 uncultured Proteiniphilum sp.
TTTTAGTTTTTAGTTTTTAGTTTGCGAAGCGTAGCGTATCACCAACTTCCTTCCTCAACCTCTCCATCTCCTCTTTTAGCTCCACAATCACCTCTTGATATTTTTCATCATTATAGGCGTTGTAGTCTTCGTATGGGTCCTCCGTCAGGTCATGAAACTCCCAAGCGGGTTCTATTGCATCTTTTTCTGAGCCAGTCATGTTCAGTGGGTCGCCATACAGATACATCAGTTTGTATCTATCGGTGCGCACTCCCATATGCGCGGGTCTTATCCTGTGATGCGTCCAGTAGCGATAATACATACTTTGTCGCCAATCGTTGGGCGTGTTGCCTTTCAAGTTTTCTCTAAAGCTATGTCCTTGCGATTGTTCTGGTGCTTCCACACCAGCATAGTCTGCCAAGAGTGCGGCAAAGTCAGTGTTCAAAATTATATCTTGATTGCGTGTGCCTGCCTTTATCTCTTTTGGATATCTTATCACAAATGGCATTCGCAATGATTCTTCATACATCATACGCTTATCAAAAAAGCCATGTTCGCCCAAGAAGTAGCCTTGGTCGGACACATAAACAATGATGGTGTTTTCTGCCAATCCCTCTTCATCTAGCATTTGCATCAAGCGACCGATATTGTCGTCGATGGTGGCACCACATCTCAAATAGTCGCGAATAAGTTTTTGATAGGTGTGGCGGCGTGCATCCTCTTTGCTCATCTCGCCACGCGAAAACGGCAACTCGGGATATTGGCACCACCAACTGTCGGGGTCTTTTGATGCTGTTTCCCATCTCCACGCCATATTTTCTAATTGTTGTCCAGGAAATGCTCTACCTGATGTTTCTTGATCAAACTCCATCATATTGTGTGGCTCTGGAAATGTTACGCCATCATAAAGATGTCTATTTCGTTCGGGAAAATCCCAAGGCTCGTGTGTGGCTTTAAAGTGACAAAACATCATGAATGGCTTCGACTCATCTCGGTTCTTAATCCAATCTATAGTTTTGTCGGTCACTATGTCGGTCGAAAATCCTTCCACCATCACGCCATTATCGCCCTTGTCGTCGTCAATCCAGTTGGCTGCCGATTTAAATGTTGGGTTTATATACTCCCCTTGATCATAAAACACCTCGTAATGATCAAATCCCGTTGGCTCTTTCTTTAGGTGCCACTTGCCAATGAGTGCCGTTTGATATCCACCTGCCTGCAAGCGCTTGGCTATGTTGTCAGCCTCGGGGTCGATGGCATCATCAAGTGTGTAAACCCCATTTACGTGACTATATGCACCTGTTATTATTGAGGCACGACTAGGCACTGATATCGAGTTGGTGCAAAAAGCATTATCGAGCACACAGCCCTGCTGAGCAAGTGCTTTTATGTTTTCGTTTTTGGCATATTCGCTAAGTATGCCTCCATACACTCCCCATGATTGCGAGGTGTGGTCGTCCGAAAGAATAAAAAGGATGTTGGGTCTCTCAGTATCTTTGCTTTCGGTGCTTTGCGAACTGCATGCTGTTCCTGCGGCAGCCATCAGTCCTAGGCCAAATAGGGTAAAGTTTTTCATATCATTTATAGTCTTTAGCATAACCGGGTAGTCGGTTGTTTTTTCCTTTCTTCAGTGTCAAGTTGTCGCCCAGTTCATCACGCCAGTGGTTGGCAATCTTTGTTAGTTTTTGCACCACCTCGGGATATTGCGTTATCACGTTATATCTCTCTCCAGGATCGCGACGCAAGTCATACAGTTCTGGCTTGTTTATTGTACGTGTGGTTTGCGAGCCAGGCATTCCATCATTTCCTGGCAGATGCTCTTCGTGAGTCACATATTTGTGTGGAAAAACGAGTTTGAACTCTCCATCTGTAACCGCCTCAAGGTCGTTTTTGTTTAGGTAATAAACGAATGATTCGCGCGGATTGGCATTCTTTTCGCCTTTGATAAGTGGCAAAATGCTAACTCCATCGATAATATTGTCCGACATTGGTGCATTGGCAATTTCGGCAAATGTTGGGAATAGGTCGATATTGGAGGTGAGCTTGTTGCACACAGTTCCTGGCTGTGTCACTCCCTTCCATAGCACAATGCAGGGCACACGATTGCCACCATCAAATGTTGTGGCTTTTGCCTCACGTAGTCCTCCTGTCGAGCCTGCATGGTTTCCGTAGGCTATCCATGGTCCGTTGTCGGAGGTTAGTATCACTATAGTGTTTTCTTCTAGCTTTAGCTCCTTCAGGGTTTTCATTATTTGCCCCACGCTCCAGTCTAGTTCCATCATCACGTCGCCATAAAGTCCTATTTCGCTTTTTCCCTCAAATTTGCTCGACACAGCCAGTGGCACATGTGGCATCGAATGGGCAAGATATAGGAAGAATGGTTTGTTTTTGTTGCGCTTTATAAAATCAACCGACTTGGCTGTGTAGTCGGTGGTAAATTGCGACTGGTCGGTGTTGTAGCCCACCACCTCGTTTCCTTCAATTGTGGGCAGGTCGGGGAAGTTGAAAATTGGTCCCTGCTGTGGGTGAAAGGGCCACATATCGTTGGAGTGGGGTAGGCCATAGTATTCATCAAACCCATTTTGGAGTGGCAAAAACTGGTGCGAATCGCCCAAGTGCCATTTACCAAATATGGCGGTTGCATAATCTTTTTGTTTCAATAGCTCACCAATTGTCATCTCGTCGGGATGAATGCCATAGTCTGAATTGGGCATTGGGGCTCCTACAAATCCTACACGGTTGGCATAGCAACCTGTTAGCATTCCTGCTCGTGATGCTCCACTGATGGGCTGTCCCACCAAAAAGTGAGTAAATTGCATCCCCTCGGCTGCCATTCGGTCGATGTGGGGCGTTGTGTAGCCTAAGGCTCCATTATATGAAAAGTCGCCATAGCCCGCATCGTCTAAGTTGATAAGCACTATGTTGGTGTGCTTTTGTGCCATCATTGTTGCCGACAAGCCTCCTAGTGCTGTTGCTGCCAATAGTATCTTTTTGTTCATAGTCATTTATTATTTAGTCTTCCCAATCGAGAATGCGTTTGTCTCCTTCAAGTTTTTGTATTTCGCTAATTTCTTGCGACACCTCAATCACGCCTTTATATTCGTTATCTTCATTGCGCAATGCAAAGTATTGTATCAACACTCGCTGTCCGTTGCGCATGCTTATCCAAAACGAGGCGCTATCTTTGGTGCCATTGCGAAACGATTGCACTATTTTGTCAACCACATGCACGCTCTCTTTTGGGTGGCAATTGTGCACATCTCTGCCTATCACGGCATTGGTACGGTGAAATATTCTGTGCTTAGGGGTCGAAAAAAATCGCACTCTGTCGTGCTCATCCACAAATGTGATGTCCACGGGTAGATGATTGAATAGCAATACCAACTGCTCGGCAGAGAGTTGTCCACTTTTAAGGTCCACCAGATCCGAGTTTGCCTCTAACATTCTGATTGTCTCTTTTCTCATCTCGGGATTGTAGTATGGAAATCCCGATTCGATGCTTTCGTTCCACAATGCCTCAATTGCTTGCGATGAGATATTTTGCTCCATAAATGGATATAGCAGCCTCTCTTCTCTAAACACAATCGCATTGATGTCGAAAAATAGGTCGCCTATTAGTCTATTTGCTCTGTTTAGGTCTGTTTCGTTTGATGATAGTAGCTCAATTAGTTTTTCCAAATTGCGTCGTATGTCGTCATGAATAGACCACATCACCGCCACGCATCGGTAGTCATTTAAGTGTTCCTCTACTAGCGGAAATATTATGTTTTCTTTTATTAAGTAGTAGTCTGTAACATTTTTCAGGCTCCTCCACATCTCCACAAGCTCTTTTTTGTCGGCATCTTTCTCTTTGTTTAGTTTGTAAACCTGTGGTCTTATTTTGTTTAGCCGCCTAAGAATCTCTTCGTTGTTTCGTATGCAAATATCAAAGAAGGTTCCGCTTTTGGGTTTTGTGTAGGGGAAGTTGTCGATGGTGCGACGCAGCACGTTTAGTAGTCGGCTCACTCCCACTTTTATGTCATCCATTGGATAGTTTGCATCTACTATTTGGTGAACCAAAATCACGATATCTTCGGGTGTTGCGTTTGCCACCGCAGTGTCTTGAAGTCGTGAGATAGTTTCGTGTGCCTTGTTTTTGTAGGTCACAGCATCAAATAGTTGTCTTAGGTCTTGCAATCTCTCTGCTTGCGTCTGCTTCTTATTTTCCATAAAAAAATGAGATGATATAATATTAAATTGGATGATTGGGGATTATCACTCAATCCTTGCAATCCTTCCAATTATTCGGTTGTTTACTCAAACACTTGACTCATCGATCGTCCCACCCACACTTGTGGTCCTTCAAGGTTAAAGATTTCGATGATAGTGGGTGCTACGTCATATTGCATAACGCTTGTTTGTAGTTCGCCACCCGCTTTCACTCCTTTTCCTGCAATGATAAATGGAGTTTCCATCTCCATCATTGTTTTGCCTCCGTGTCCTTTGTCGATACCGCCATGGTCGGAGGTTACAATAAATATTGTGTTGTCGTAAATTCCTGCATCTTTTGTTGCTTGAATAAAGTCGCCCACATATCCATCAAGCTCCACAAGCTTTTCGTAATATTCGGGTGTGTCGTGTCCGGCACCGTGTCCCACATCGTCGGGACTATCAAAGATGATTCCTGCAAATGTTGGTTTCTTTTCTTTAATATAGTTCACGCCCAAGTCTCTTAGGTGTGTATTGCCATTTTCGGTTGATGCTTTTGTATATTGGTCAAGTGCGATGGTGTCTGAAATAAATTTTATACCTCCCCATTCCGAAAGCATTCCTAGTTCGGCTTCGGGTGCAGCATCTCTGATTAGTTGAAACATGTTTGGAAATGTTCCGTTTTCATTAAGTTCGCGTGATGGTAGGTCGGGTGTTTGCGAGCCCCACTCGGTGTAGCCATGTAGTTCGGGGCCTGCTCCCATAAACATCGATGCCCAGTTTACGGCACTTGATGATGGCAACACGCTTCGTTTTTGCAAGGTGTATGAGCCTTCGCTCATCAACTGTTTCACGTTTGGCATGTCTGCTTTTTCAACGCTATAGGAGCCCCAACCATCGAGTCCTATAAAAATAACGTGCTCGGCTTTCCAAGTTTGTGTTTCGTTGTTTGTGTTGTTGTTGTTTTCGTTGCAACTGCTTAGCGCAAATAGCGCCATCATTGCTACTAGCATTGAGGTGAGTTTCCAATTGTTCATTTTTGCTTTTTATCTTTATTGATTATAAAAAAAATAATAGCTATTAATGCTATTTATAGCCCAAAGGTAAATAAAATGAAATTAAATCGCAATAATATGCTTATTACTTATACGAATAGATAAAAAAACTCCGAGTTTATTGTAAAACCCGGAGTTTGTAAATATAATATGTTGTGGTTTACAGATTATTTAGTATCTGTCTTGCATTTCTCACCTGATTGTCGGTAGCTGTGTCACCCTTGGTGTCGATGGTGAAGGTTTTGATTACTTCTTCCAATTTCTTTAGCTTCGCAGGGTTGTTTGCAAACTCTTTTCGAAGTGTTTGGATTTTTTCGTAATCCTGAATTCCTTCAATCAATCTTTCAAAGCGGATGCTGCTTCTGCCGTCGGGATAAACGATGTAGCAATCGCCGCCTGCCCATGTGCGGAAGCGCGAGTCTTGCAGCGGACTCTTGGTCCAGCTGTTGTAAGCCCATCTTAGATATCCGTCATACTCACCAGCCATTGCGTGCCAACCAATCCATGTGGCTTCGGCGGGTGCCGAAAATGTAAATGTGTTAGGGAATGGCTCGGTGCAGCATGTGTAAACAGTGCTACGCTTGCCCTGGCTATCTCTTTTGTTTTTTATGTCTTGCGGAAATTTTTGTCCAAAAGCGATGCAGTAGTCATATAGGTCTGCTTCGATTTCTGCATGATAGTTTCCGGCTAACGAAATTTTGAAGTTAGCGTCCGCCTTTTTAATTATCTTAATGGTGTTTTGCATATCCTTTATTGAGCGCTCATCCATTGCAATGGTGGTTTTTTCGAACCAGCCTTTTGCTTTTAGGTGCTTTGCAAAGTCGGTGAGGAATGGCAGCCAATAGTCTTCAAACTCCTTTGAGTCGGTTTGTGCTTCAATAAATTTGATGCTGTTGCTTGCCACATCAAAGTAGTCAAAACTCATTGCCCATGGAATCATGGTGTAGGTGTTGATTTGCTCGGTGATGCCCACGTCGTTCATCATAAATTCTACCCATGCATCAAATGCATCATATTTGTAGTCCCAACTTCCGTCAAGGTTTTTAATCTTAGTAACCATGCTATCAAATGGGTCTTCGGTTTGTCCTGCCCATGGCTTGTGCATGATGGTGGTGGTGATCACTTTTTGTCCTGCATTTGCTAGCATTTTCATCACTGGGCGCATCAGGTCAAAGTGCTCTTTGCTCCATAAGTCCACATCGTGAAAGCGAGCCACTGCATATGGGTTTTGCCACAAATCGAGATGGAAGCCCCAATCGGCTGGCGATGCTAGTTGGCGGTTTTTAACGGTTACCTCAATATTTAGGTTTGATGCTTTGCCGTTTACATTAGCTGTAAGGGTTCCTCTATATTTCCCCGCTTTAATGTCTTGCGGAATGCTGATATTTACCCAAACTGGCTTGGTTGTAAATGCTTCGATATCAAGATTAGTGTTCACATTGTTCAACACATCTGCCACTAGTGTGGAGTCATATTGCGTTGGGTCGGGACGATGTCCGCAACCACCTTTGCCATCTTTGTTTAGTTCGTCGGTCATCACGTAGCTCACAGGTAGCACCTTGATGTCTGATGATGCTATTGTGTTGCGTCCGCTTTTAAGATCCGAAACGGTGAATGACACGCCGCTTAGGTCCACTTTTGTATAAAGCAGTGCTTGAGCGTTCACTCGCTCGCCCTGCCATGCAGTTAGCTTGATATTGTTGGCATTGCCATCTTTGTTTGCCATGCCTTGCTTGTTGGGCACCGATAGCTTTGGATAGCGTGTGTCGATGTTGCCCCATGCAAAGTTGTAGTTGCCCTTTAGTGCTTTTTGCCACACTTGGTTGCTATCAAATGGCTTACTGTCCTTTAGCTCCACGTAGTCTTGGGCATTCACAATGAATGGGAAGACCAGCATAAGAAGCAAAATGATTCGTTTCGTCATTTTTTTTATTGTTGGTGTAATGTAAATTAGTTCAATTTAAAATAGATCAATTTCGGCAATTGCTGCTGATTTTTGATCTGCAGAAATCTCTGTTGCCACAATTCTGATATATTGTGTTTCAATCTCTTTGTTGAAGCGGTGTGTGCGTGGCGAAGGGTCGTTGATGAGGTTGCCAAACTCAAATGAGGCTACCTTCTCCCAGTTTTCGCCATCGTTGCTCACTTCTATATCTCCTTTGGCTATCATGCCTTCCGAGTTTTGTGTTTGTGGGGTATAAATCCACCCCTTTATACTCTCCTTTTTACCCAAATCTATTGCTAGGTGGTGGTTGCCATTGCTCAAAAATGATTGCCAGTAGGTATTTGGGTCGGCATCAAATGCATATACAGCCTTACCGCTTTGTTTTTCGCTGCTTGCATCTAGCACCTTCCAAATCTTTTTGGATAGACCAATTTCTTGGCTCTCTACAGGTCCTGTCACATTATTTAATATAGCTACTGCTTTCAGCTCTCTGTTCTCCACTAAAATTGGCGCCTCATATTTGGCTGAACTTGCAGTGGGTTGGCTTCCATCGGTGGTATAAAATATTTGGTATCCACCACCGCTAAGGTTGCCCGTTATATCTTCACCGTGTGGATTCCAGTTGAAGTCCGATTTTGCTGGTTCAATGGTTACATATCCTTCCACATTGCGATTGAATGTTAGCTGTGGTGGGCGGGTGCGATAGTAGTGTGCCGATACATGGCTAATTGCAGGGTCGAGACGCGACTCAAGCACTCTCACTCTTATCTTGTTTGTTGTAACCTCTGGAAATCTTAGTATTCGCTTATATCCAATGTTGGTTGCTGTTGCCACCTCTTGCCATTGGTTGTTGATCCATGCATCCACTGCATGTTTTTCCACTCGCTCGCTGTGTGTGGCAATTGCCTCTTGAATCATCACACGATTGATGGTTGCAGCGCTTGGCAGTTCAAACACTAGCTCTTTGTTTTTGCCTTTCAGCAATTGAAATTTATTAGGATTGGGGTTCAATATGTTTTTAGGTCCCTTTGCTCCTTTAAGTAGGTCTGTGTCGTATGTTTCGCGAATTCGGTTGCCTGCCTCCACTAGCGACTCCACATCTTGTGGCGAAAACTTGCCATCACGATTTGGTGGTATGTTGAGTAGGAAAATTGAGTTGCCTCCCACTGATCTTTCATACATATCAAATACATCATCGGCGCTACGCACTTTTTGGTGAGTGTCATCACGATAGAACCACCCCTCGCGGATTGAGGTGTTGGTTTCGGCGGGCTGATAGTGTAAATATTTGGCATCATATAGTTTTTCTCTCGAGCCTAAGTCCTCAGCTGTGTTGTCGTTGAACACTGAGGCGGTGTGTGGATTGTTTTGATATGGCACAATGTTCCATTCGGTGTCTCTAGTTGCACCGCTTTCGTTGCCACACCAGCGCACATCCTCTCTGCCAAATATCACTGCCTTAGGGGCAAGTGTTCTGATTAGCTCTTTCCAAGCGGGATAGTTGTAGGTTTGTCCTCCCTTTTGTTTTGGGTGTGCTCCGTCAAACCACAGTTCGTGCACTTCGCCATACTCGGTAAGTAGCTCAAACATTTGGTTTAGGAAGTACTCATTATAATCATCCACTTCAAATTCAAACTTTGTTTTGTTGGCAAATGGTCGCCCTGGCACTTCGCGCGGAATGGTGCGCTTGGTATATTCGCTTAGGTTGCCATACAAACCGTCGGGATGCTCAATCTGATATAAGTCGGCTGGTGATAGATAAATCCCTAGCTTTAGACCATATTTTTTGCACGATTCCGACAGCTTGCGCAATATATCGCCTTTGCCATCTTCAAAGCCTGTTGACATAATGCCGTGGTCGGTGTAGCGGCTTTGCCATAGCACAAATCCGTCGTGATGCTTCACCGTTATGATAACCATTTTCATGCCTGCAGCCTGCATGGCTTCGCACCATTGGTCGGTGTCAAGATTTTTTAGGTCGAAAATGGCTGGGTCTTCCATTCCATTTCCCCATTCCATGCGTGTGAATGTGTTGGGTCCAAAATGGATGAATGCTATGTACTCATTTTTGAGTGCTTCATACTGATTTTTTGATGGCACCACGTGTGCTGCCTTTCTAATGATTGTTTCGTGGCTGTCGCTCTCTTCAACCTTTATGGTGTTTTGAGGCTTAATTTTTTTCTGGGCAAATGTCGTTGTTAATGTCATTCCCATAACTGCCACAAGTGTTAATAGTAACTTCCTTGTCATTTGATTTGTTCTTTTATTGAATTTTTTTCTATTGCGTATTATGTCTGATGTGATATCTTTTCTATGAATTTTCATTCAATATGTAGATATAGCTTGCCTTTGTGTTGCAAAAATAATGAAATATATTTGATTTGATTGCTTTTTGAGTGTAACATTGACTTTATTGGATTTTAAGCAGAAATTATGATTGGTATAAATCATAAAAAAGCTAAAATAATATTCTTCTGGGGGAGGCTTTGCACTCGTAGGTAGGTCGTTTGCACGCTTAAGAATTGCCATTTATCGCGTAGGTAGGAGTGTTTGAAGAAAATTTATGAGTATTGTACGCGTACA
>CAYFSV010000089.1:0-9668 GCA_964345815.1 uncultured Proteiniphilum sp.
TGTTGTCAAAATATTTGTTTGTAAGCACCAATGCGCGATTGATGAAATTGCCAAGAACTGCAACAAGCTCATTATTGTTGCGTGCTTGAAAGTCTTTCCATGTGAAATCGTTGTCCTTGGTTTCGGGGGCATTGGCGGTGAGGGCATATCTGAGTACGTCTTGTTTGCCTGGAAATTCATCCAGATATTCGTGAAGCCACACAGCCCAGTTTCTTGAGGTTGAAATTTTATCGCCCTCAAGGTTTAGGAATTCATTTGCAGGAACATTCTCGGGAAGAACATATGATCCTTCTGCCTTTAGCATTGCGGGAAAAACGATGCAGTGGAATACGATATTGTCTTTTCCAATAAAGTGAATTAGTTTTGTATCTTCATCTTTCCACCACTTCTCCCAATTATTTGGCAATAGCTCTATTGTGTTTGAAATGTAGCCTATGGGGGCATCAAACCACACATAAAGCACTTTTCCTTCGGCTCCTTCAACTGGTACAGGAACTCCCCAATCTAGATCGCGACTTACAGCACGTGGGTGTAATCCTAGGTCGAGCCACGATTTGCATTGTCCGTAAACGTTTGGCTTCCACTCTTTGTGGTCTTCCAAAATCCATTGGCGAAGCCACTCTTCATGCTTATCAAGGGGTAGATACCAATGCTTGGTTTTTTTCTTTATGGGTACACTTCCACTAAGTGTTGATTTTGGATTTATCAAATCATTGGGACTTAGTGATGTTCCGCATTGTTCGCATTGATCGCCATATGCATGCTCGTTTGAACAGTGAGGACAGGTACCAATTATATATCTGTCGGCAAGAAATTGTTGTGCTTCTTCGTCATAGTATTGCTCGGATTCTGTTTCTACAAACTCTCCTTTGTCATACAGTGTTTTGAAAAAGTTGGATGCCGTTTTCTTATGTATATCAGATGTGGTTCTCGAATAAATATCAAAAGATATGCCTAGTTGCTCAAACGATGCTTTGTTTAGTTCGTGATATCTATCAACAATATCTTGTGGAGTGACACCCTCCTTTCTGGCTTTGATGGTGATAGGTATTCCATGTTCGTCAGAGCCACCTATGAAAAGTGTCTCTTCCCCTTTAAGTCTCAGGTATCGAGCATATATATCTGATGGAACATAGACCCCAGCAAGGTGTCCAATGTGAACAGGTCCGTTTGCATATGGAAGTGCTGAAGTAATGAGCGTACGTTTGAATTGTTTTGACATAATCTAATGAATAGTTTTTTTGTTCTGCAAAAACTTGCGTTATTTTTTGAGATGCAAATTTACAAGATTTTCTTTTAAAAACCTTATTGTCAGCGAAAATAGATATTGTGGCTTAAAAAACGCCACCACTTTTGAAAATGGTGACGTGATGAATATTGTCTTACTATAAGTCGCTTTTTACTTCAAATGTGCTCTAATCATCCAAGCAGTTTTCATGTGTTGATTCATCAATCCTGTAATAAAATCAGACATTCCTGCGGCTTTATATTTATCTTCAAAAGCGTCTATGTTTTCACGCAAGAAAATAATGATGCTATCGTAGTCTTCAAGTAGGCTTGCGTAAAGAGTTTGTGTGTCATTTTTATCAGGAGCTTTGTCTAAAAGATTGGTTAATTTTAGATACTTGTCAAGTTGCCCATCAACATAGTGTCCCAAAGCTCTGATTTTTTCTGCAACATCATCAACATTTTTTTGTTGTTGGTTATACAATGATTCAAGAAATAAATGCGCAGCATGGAAATCATGCCCCTCTACATTCCAGTGTGCATTGAGTAGTTTTGAATATAAGATAAACTCATCTGCCAAAACTTTGGCTAATTGGTCTGCTACTGCTTGTTTATTTTCTTCACTAATTCCGATGTTTGCTTTTTTCATATCTTGTAATTTTTAGTGAAAGACTTCATTGTCTCTTCAATAATATAAACATGTGGCGATTTACTTTGTTTGTGAATATGCGGTTAAAGAGCGTTAATGAGTTGTATGTCAGGTGGTAAAGTTGTGAAGATGTAGCTATGTTGGCGGTGTAAAGATATTTGGTCAATACTATCAAGTGGTAATATGAAGATTTGATGTCTTTTTGTGGTCTATTAATAAGTGAGTTTTATGGAAAGCCTTGGATGATGAAGTTGAGAGCTATTTATGATGGAAATTAAAGTGTTAAAAACCCACTTTAATTTATAACATTGTTTTAAAATATATACCTTTGTATATGGAATTTGCTCATGCTCGCTCTGTGAATTTAAAAACTTATGTAAGCTTGAGTAGAAATTGAAAGATATTTTAATTACTAAAACTAAAAATTAAAAGAATGAAACAACGTATTGTTCTTAGCCTTATGAGGGTTGGGGTGATGTCGCTTTTTATGGCGATGTTTTCTTTTGGACTCTTCGCACAAGGTAGTATTACTGTAAGTGGTACGGTTACTGATGACACTGGTTTTGAGGTTATTGGTGCTACAGTGATTGTTTCGGGAGATGCAACGCATGGAACCGTTACCGACATTGATGGGAAGTATACATTGACAAATGTACCTTCTAATGGTTCATTGGAGTTTAGCTATGTGGGGATGAAAACTGAGATTATCCCAGTAAATGGCCGAGCTACAATTAATTTGGTTATGACTTCTGACACTGAGCTTCTTGAGGAAATAGTGGTGGTAGGTTATGGTACTCAGAAAAAAGTGAATATGACTGGAGCTGTTGCTCAAATTGATAACAAAGCATTAGAGAGCCGCCCTGTTCAAAACGTATCCTCGGCACTTCAAGGATTGATGCCTGGTGTTATGGTTACATCGGGGCAAGGTCGTCCTGGTCAGGATGGAGCTACTATTAGAGTAAGGGGGGTTGGAACGCTTAATACAGCCGATCCATATATCTTAGTTGACGGTGTGGAGACTGGAACCATGAACTCCGTTGACCCAAACGACATTGAGAGTATTTCGGTATTAAAGGATGCTTCATCAGCTGCTATCTATGGTTCTAAAGCTTCAAACGGTGTTGTGTTGATAACCACCAAAAGAGGTAAAAGTGGAAAACCACGAATTACTTATAATGGATATGTAGGATTACAAGCTCCAACTGAAATGATTGAGAGAATGGGTTCGTATAATTATGCGAGGCTATACAACCAATCTCTAGTGGAAGCAGGATATGATCCAAGGTTTACTGAAGATCAAATTCAGAAATTTAAGGATGGATCTGATCCCAATTTGCCAAATACGGATTGGTATAAGGAGGCATATCAAACTGGCGTTCAGCATACGCATAACGTAAATGTGAGTGGTGGAACAGATGATGTTAAATATATGGGTTCGGTAGGTTACTTAAATCAGGTTGGTATTTTACCAAATGCTACAAGACAACAGTTTAATGGTAGAACTAATCTTGATATGAAGTTAAATTCAAGATTGAATGTTAAGTTGAATCTTGCATATATCAAGAATGACTATGCTGACCCCACTTCGTCATATGCTGGTGGTAGTTCAGACCAAATCATTCGTCAGCTAAACCGTATAGCTCCATGGATTGTTAGTCGTTATGATGATGGTACATGGGGAACTATCTCTGACGGTAGTCCAATTGCTTGGCTTGATGCAAATCAAACAGTTTCGAGAGATAACCAAAACTTCTCTGGTACTTTATCTGCCGACTATAAGTTGGTGGATGGTCTTGTTGCAACTGTAACAGGTTCGTATGTTGGAAACTCACAACATTATCGTGATTTCCAAAAATATATTAGATACAACGCCAATAAAGAAACAGAACCCAATCATCTTGATGAACGTCATTACAATTGGGATAGAACAAACTTTGATGCTCTTTTGAATTACGATAAGCAATTTGGACTTCATGGTTTTAAGGCTCTTGCTGGTTGGCATGCCGAAAAATACAATTATAATTATAGCAGGAGTTACAGAAAAGATTTCCCATCTAATGACTTAACTGACATGGATGCTGGAGATGCTGCTTCACAGCAAAACTGGGGAAATACTCGTGAGCTTGCTATGTTGTCATGGTTTGGACGTGTGAATTATGATTTTGCAGGAAAATACTTATTCGAAGCTAATATACGTTCGGACGCATCATCACGCTTTGCTAAAGATGAGAGATGGGGTTATTTCCCATCATTCTCAGGTGCATGGCGTATTAGCGAAGAGGAGTTCATGTCTTCTTCTAGCGATTGGCTTGATAATCTGAAGATACGTGCATCATGGGGTTTGTTGGGTAATCAAGATGCTCTTGATGATTTCTATCCATGGATGAATACATATAACCTAGGCGCTCTTTATCCATTTGGAGGTACTTTAAACTCGGGTTATTATCAAAGATCATATAAGCTATCAACAATTTCATGGGAGAGAGCTCGCACATGGGGTCTTGGATTGGACGCAACAATCAATAATAAAATAAACCTCTCATTAGACTACTATGATAGAAAGACCACGGGTATAATTATGGATGTCCCTGTTCCTCAGGAATTTGGTCTTGGTGCTTATAAGGACAATGTGGGTGCAATGGTGAACCGAGGAGTTGAGGTGATGTTGGGATATAACAATAGATGGGGTGATTGGTCGCTTAATGTGACAGGAAATGCAGCATACAACATTAATGAGCTTCTGGACTTAGGTGGTCCAACAACTATGACTGATCCGAACAACGGAAACAAAAGACGTGTGATTGGTGAGCGATTGAATTCTTTTTATGCTTATGAGTCTGACGGGTTCTTCGAGTCTGATGCAGCTGCTCAAGAATGGATGGATAAAAATGCTGGAAAGCCTGGATATCCATTTGGAAATATGAAGTTTAAAGGTGGAGATTTAATCTATAAAGATACGAACGGAGATGGAGTGATTACTTCGGATGACCGTAAGTTGGTTGGTTCTTCAGATCCTGCTTTCACTTACGGATTGAGCGTAAATGCTGGATACAAAAACTTTGATTTATCTATGATCTTCTCTGGTGCCGCTGGTGTTTATAGATTGATAAATCAAGAGGTGACAGGATATTTTAATGGAGATGATTCGCACCCTGCTTCTGCTTGGCTAGATGCTTGGACCCCAGATAATAAAAATGCAAAAATGCCACGTGTGGCATATTCAACAACGTCGCCAAGTTTATCTTCAAACGTGATATCTACTTTTTGGATTCAAAATGCTAGTTATTTACGAATGAAAAACTTGCAAGTGGGATATACATTACCTAAGAATATTCTAAAATCTTCGGGTATTGAGCACATTAGAGTTTACTACTCTGCTGAAAACTTGTTCACTTTGCACAATATGTTGGTTAATGTTGATCCAGAAATTTCAAGCGAGCGTGCTTCAAGTTTCCCATTGACTCAAACTCATGCCATTGGATTAAATATTAGCTTCTAAGAGTATTAATCAAGTAAATTAAATATAGAAAATGAAACGTTTATATATATATATAGCAGTTATAACTGTAATGTTTGGCACCTCTTGTTCAGACTTTTTGGACACTGTGCCACGTGATGCTCTTTCGCCTAATACAACATGGCAAACAGAGCAAGATGCGGAGAAGTTTTTGGTTGGTTGTTACGATGGTTGGACCGATGATGGGGGCCTTCTATACTGGGATGCAGCATCTGACTTTGGTTTTAACTACCATATTCATGAGGGATGGAAAAATATTGGTAACGGTGGAATGACTGCTAGCAATCAGGTTGCAAATTATTATAGCTTTGGAATGATACGTAGATGCAACGACTTTCTTATTAACATAGAAGACGTTGAGTTTGCAGATCAATCCAAAAAGAATAATATGATTGGTCAAGTGAAAGCAATTAGAGCTTTTCAATATCTTGAAAGAAACTGGATGTATGGCGGCATACCAATTATTGATTCGTATGAAACTGCAGAGGAGGCAATGGTGCCTAGAAATACAGAAGAGGAAGTGAAAGATTTTATCTATAAGGAATTGGATGAGGCTATTCAATTGCTAAGTGATAAGCCTGCCGCGCGTGGTTATATTGCTAAGGGTGCTGCCTTGGCTATGAAGATGCGTGCTGCATTGTATTATGGTGACTTGGAACTGTCAAGAAATGCTGCAAAATCTATTATGGATCTTGGGCTATATGAATTGGATTCAAGCTTTTCAAACTTGTTTACATTAGCTGGACAAGACTCAAAAGAAATTATTGTTTCATATCAGCATGATGCTAATTTGTATAGCTATTGGTTGTTGGGTGCCATGTACAATAATGATGTGGGTGGATGGTCATCAATTGTTCCGACTCAAAACTTAATTGATACATACGAGATGAGTAACGGTTTGACTAAAGATGAGCAAGGAAGTGGTTATGATCCAGTACATCCTTTCGCTAATCGTGATCCACGTATGGCTATGTCGGTAATTTTCCCTGGAATGGATTGGAATGGTGGAGTCTTCAATACACTTGATGCTGAAATTAATGGAGCGAAGAATGCAAACAATCCTAATGATGCAGATAATGCTTCAAAAACTGCATTAACTTGGGGAAAATATTTGACTAACATTGCTCAATACTCAGATATGTGGTCAACTAATGCATCTCCAATTATTTTCCGTTATGCAGAGGTTTTATTAAGCTTTGCAGAGGCAGAAAACGAACTTAATGGACCATCAAATGAGGTATATGATGCCATTGATGCCATTCGTCAACGTGTAGATATGCCCGAAGTTGATAGAACAAAATATGCTAGCAAAGAAGCTCTTAGAGAGTTGATTCGTCGCGAACGAGGTGTAGAATTGGCTGGTGAAGGACTTCGTCGTGCAGATATTTTACGCTGGAAGGACTCTGACGGAAAGATGCTTGCAGAAACAGTGTTAAATGGTCCTCTTATGAGAATCACTGGAACTGTAGATTATTCTGAAACAGATCAATTTAAGAGGGCGAAAGTTTCGGGAGAGACCCTTGTGGAAAATCGTGAGTTTAAGCCTCATAATAGATATATGCCAATCCCACAGAGTGCTTTAGATAAGAATCCAAATCTTAAGCAGAATGATGGGTACTAATTGTTGGTATATAAGGTTTTAGGTAACCTTCATAATCAATCAATGGGGATATTGCACTTTTGTGATATCCCCATTTTTATTTGATATAAATTTCGCAAAGAATTATCAAATAAATAATAGAGAAATTTTTCAACAATTGCTATTTAAGATTGTTATATCCTTAATAAGATAAAATTGTTTAGGTTATGAAGAAAAAAGTAATTGTTGTAGGCTGTGGTTTTGGGGGGCTGCAGTTTGTGAAACATTTGAAGAAAAATGAATTTGATATTCTTATAATAGATAAGATAAATCATCATCAGTTTCCTCCTTTGTTTTATCAGGTTGCATCTTCGCAAATAGAGCCTTCATCTATTTCGTTTCCAATACGTAAGATATTTCAAAAAAGGAAGGATGTCCGAATCCGTATGGCGGAGGTGCGCTCTGTTGATGATACCCAAAAAGTAATAAAAACCTCAATTGGAGAGTTTACTTACGATTATTTGTTGCTTGCTACAGGAGCAAAGACAAACTTCTATGGGAATAATGAGGTGGAGGAAAACTCTTTAGGTTTGAAATCAACTTTCCAATCAATTAATGTTAGAAACTCAATATTGCTGAACTTTGAAAAACTACTATATGACAAAGAAAAAGAGGCCTTGCATAATATTGTTATTGTTGGTGGTGGTGCTACTGGCGTAGAGCTAGCTGGAGCATTCGTAGAGATAAAGAAAGATGTGCTACCCAAAGACTATCCTAATATAAACGTTGATAACGTAAATGTATATCTCTTGGAGGGTGGTAAAAACACTTTAGCTGCGATGAGCAAATATGCACAAAACTATTCTGAAGAGTATCTTAAGGGTATGGGAGTTATTGTGAAAACAAACGTGATTGTAACTAATTATGATGGCGAAACTCTAACTTTTAATAATGGTGAAACAATCCTATCAAATAGTGTAATCTGGTCAGCGGGAATCATTGGCAATATGATTGGAGGTATCCCACAGGATTCGGTGATGCGCGGCAACAGAATAAAAGTGGATAGAACCAACAAAGTTGTTGGACTTGATGATGTATTTGCAATTGGTGATATTGCCTATATGGAAACAGAGAAGTATCCGCATTCTCACCCTCAAGTGGCAAATGTTGCAATTGGTCAGGCCAAAAACTTAGCTAAAAATATCAATGCACTAGAGAAAGGTAAGTTGCGCAACAAGCAATACGAATACAAGAACCTAGGAGCTATGGCTACAGTGGGAAGAAATAAAGCTGTAGTTGATTTTCCGTTTATGAAGTTAAAAGGTCGTATTGCTTGGATTATATGGATGTTTCTACACCTAATGTTGATTTTAAGTGTTAGGAACAAGCTAATAATTTTCATTAATTGGGCATGGAATTACATAACACGTAATAGTTCGTTGAGATTGATATTGAAGGATGAGGATTAGTTTATTTAAATAATAGGATATTGTGTGAACAATTGTTATAACAAGGTGTTTTGACTGTGTATAATTCAGAATATATAATTAGTCTCACATTTAGGTACTTATAATGATTATGGCACTTTATATTTAAACTGTATGTTGATTATATATTATTCAAATAAACAATAATTATGGAGTTTCGTAAAATTGTCGAAGTTGAATTTGTAGAGTACACAGAAGAAGCACTTGATAAATCATGGGAGTGGCTGAATGATTCAGAGATTAAACATCTAACCAATACTCCTGACTTTGATCGAGAAATGCAAAGGAAGTGGTTCGAGGGACTTAGCAAGAGAGATGACTATTTCATTCGAGCCATTTCAACTGATGATATGTTGGTAGGTGTATGTGGTATCAAGAATATCACTAAATCTGATGGCGAAATATGGGTGTATATTGGTGAGAAGACCCTTTGGGGAAAGACAATAGGGGCGCAAGTTGCGGATTATTTAATAAAATATGGCAACAAATTGAAGTTGAAATCTTTGTATATAGTATGTTTGAAGTCAAATAGAGCAAGCCGTAAAAATGGTTCTCGTTTCGGATTTATTTATGAAAAAGACATAGATAAAGATAGCATATTGATGAGGTTAGAGTTGTAAATTTATAGATGATTTGTTATTATGGCTAATGATTATCAGTTGTTTTTTGGAAATTTTGATGAGGAAGCACTTGCAAAATCGTGGGATTGGTTGAATGACATAGAAATTAAGTACTTTACAAATACTTCAGATTTTGATCGAGTGTCTCAAAGAGAGTGGTTCGAGGTCCTTGCAGCTAGAGATGACTATTATATAAAAACTATGTTGGTAGATAATACGTTAGTTGGAGTTTGTGGTATTAAAAATATTACCGATACTGAGGGTGAGGCATGGCTTTATGTTGGAGAAAAATTGCTATGGGGAAGCAGCATTGGAACACAGTGCTTACAGTATCTTATTAGTTATGCCAGACAAATCGATTTAAAATCATTATATGCTTTAATTCTTAAAGACAATACACGTAGCCTTAACTTGTTTAAAAAGTTTGATTTTATTTTCGAAAGCGAATTAGAGGATGATATTGTAAAAGTGAGGTTGGGGTTTTAATATTTGCAATAAATGTATATAATACCCATGGATCATTTAAAATATATGCTCTAATTGCGAATTTCGTTTATACAAAAACAATTTAATGTCTGTATTCTAAGTA
>CAYFSV010000090.1:0-9630 GCA_964345815.1 uncultured Proteiniphilum sp.
TTCTAGCACTTTTATAGGGTTAGGGGATTTGCTGTGCAATTCGCTGAGTAGTTACATTCTTTTGGTGCGGATATGCCTGTTCCACAGCTCAATTTTATTTTAAAAAAGATGCTTGGATGACTTTCATTTACTATCTTTGTAACAATAAACAGAAAAACAAGCACAGCAGTGATACATAACTTGAAAAAGAAAACAAGACAAGACATTATCAAGGGGTTGGTGGCGATTGTGTTGGCAGCGATTATCATCAATCAAATGCTGTGGTTTCTTAGTATGCATAATTTGCATCAGCAAGAGTTTGAAAACTGTATCGATCAATCGGCTCGGCAAGCTGTGTGGATGGAGCTTTCGGATAGGCAGGAGAAAATTGGTGGTCACCGATATATAAATTTTGGCACTTCCCATCAGAATGACACCTCGAGATTTATTGTCAAAAATGTTGTTACCGCAGATTCCACCTATACCGTCACCATAGACCGGCACGATATACACTCAGCAAACAAAGTTACCCAGTTGGTTCTTAAAGATTTCCTACCCATTGATTTACATAAGCTCAACAGCATATTCATCTCTATGGTGTCCAAGGACTATATGATTCAGGATTCTTACTTTGAATACATTGACCTGGAGAGCGGTAATCTTCTACAATCTAATCAGACATCGTCCAACACTGTCAAAAAGTATCATAAAACAGAGATTATCCCTTTGGATATCAACAACAGTATCGGTGTTGTAGGTTTTGCACAGACACCTACCGATGAACTGCTTGCAAGAATGCTCAAGCAGCTTATACTCTCAATTGTCCTGATTATTATCGCTATGGGTGGGATGTTTTACATATCGAAAAGCTTTATCACACAATGGAAGGTCGAAAAGATGCGGCAGGAATCGGTAAATGCCATGACCCACGAATTTAAACGCCCAATATCGGCAGCAATGCTTTTGGCTTCCCTTATCCCTTACTATATCAAACGTAATGATACTGGAACTGTTTTAGAATACTCTGAAAACATTAATAATGAGTTGACAAAACTCAATCTATACATTAACACTATTATTCAAATAAGCAATAGTGAAAACAGCGAAATAAAATTAAACAAAACAGAAGTTGATATTGATGTTCTACTAAAGTCTATTAAATCTATATACAGTAATGTAACTGATTCCGACAAGATAATAAAAATCAATTTGGAAGTTAAGGCAAAGAATCGTATTATGTATGTTGACGTTGTACATTTATCAAATGTTTTTGATAATCTAATCGAAAATGCTATAAAATATAACACAAACAACCCTATAATCATTGAAATATCTGTCAATGACTTCAATAACAGACATATTATTTCTGTGAAGGATAATGGCATAGGTATTTCAAGTAAAAGTATGACACTTATATTTCGCAGGTATTATCGCATCAAACAGAGCTGCGTAGAAAATGTGTCAGGTATTGGGCTAGGGCTTACTTATTCCAAGTCAATCATTGAAGCTCATGCAGGTAGTATATCTGTGAATAGTGTATTAAATAAAGGGAGTACGTTTGATATAATAATTTAGAATATATAGATGGGAAAGAAAATACTAATGATAGAAGATGATTCATCTTTTGCAGAACCATTAGCAGGTTTTTTTAGATTAAACGGTTTTATAATGGTTTGGGCTAAAAATGGAAAAAAAGGTATTGAGTATTTCGAAAAAGAGAGACCAGATATAATTCTTTTAGATGTTGAACTACCTGATATCAATGGCTTTGAAGTGGCAAAAAGAATTCAAAAGATAAATAATATTATACCTATTATATTTATTACAGGTACAGCACTAGAACAAAAATATTATAATGATGCATTTATTAATATTAACGCTATAAACTATATAGAAAAACCTTTGAGATGCAACCTTCTCTTAGCTCAAATAAATGGAGTTTTATATCCAAAATCTACAGTTTTCTTTGAATTTGAAAATATCAAGATAAGAATTGAATTACAAGACCTTATAATTAATAACTTTAGATATACTTTTCGAAATAAGGATATTAATATTATGTCTATGCTGCTTTCTAATATAGATAAAACTGTTAAACATGAAGATATCATTATGGAGGTATGGAAAAGCACAGACATTAAATATAATAATAGATTACATCAATCTATCAAACGCATAAGATCAATATTAGAAGAGTCACATATTTTTAAAATTGCCACTATATATGGTGTAGGCTATAAGCTATTTGTAAAATAAGCACTTATATGGGAAGAATTCAGTAATTATTTGTAGGAATTAATACATTCATTTACATCACTTTTGCATAGCTCCTGTTGTGGCAGCTATCAGGAGGGTATTACGGTTTGATTTGTGCCATTCTGAAAGATCAAGTTATCTTACCCTTCTAATAAAAGAAGGATAGATATGGCAAACAAACTTGGACTTATGGATATCAGACAAATTTTAAGTTTATTAAATGACGGTTTTAGCAATCGTAAAATTGGCTCCACTCTTGGAGTATCTCGTAACACGGTTAACAGTTATGTCAATCAGCTCAAAGCAAGTGGACATAGTGCCCAAGAGGCTTTGTGTTTTGATGAATCTAGATTGATGGAACTTTTTCCTGATAAAAGCACTATTGATAGTGTTCGTCACAATGAGTTAATGCAGTATCTTGAGGGTGCTAATAAATCTCGTAATCACGCTGGCTTCACTTATCAATTTCATTACAATGAATATGCCAATAGTGTAAGCAATCCTTATAGCTATACTCAGTTTTTAGAGCATTATAACCGTAAGTATGCCAAAATAAATGGTTCGTTTTTGTTCTTCAAGAAAGTTATAATAAATAGTATTTGTCCCTTTAGGATACCCTCGTCTTAACTCGTTAATTTCGAAGGCCGGCAGACCTTTATCCATACCTTTGTTTGCAATGGAATCTCTTACCTGTTCATAATGACTGTAGAACTTTGATGTGTTTTCTCCAATATCCAAATACATCAAATCTGTTTTTGTAAATACAGTTTGTTTCGGATTAGTCTTATAAAAAAACTCATAGCTCGCACGTATATAAGCATTTTCGATATGTTTTTGTGAGTATGCTAAAATCGGCATACTCACAAAAAGTAAAAGTAATAATTTGTAAAAACTTTTCATTTTAACCACAGTGGTCCTCTTCTAATTCATCGTATATTACAAGTAATTCTTGGACTGTTAAATCCCTTGGAAACTGGTAACATGTTTTTGTTCCACAAGTTGTAAAAAAGCACTCATTCGTTGTCTGTACTTTCGTTTCCTTCGCCGGCAAAAAACCCGCCATCATAAATAACCCGATTCCTGCTAACACTAATTTCTTGATAATCTTGAAATTTTAAAAAGGTGAAACAATAAATTAATTTACGTCTGCAAGAAAGATGAAATAAATGAATGAAGCAAACATTTTATGTTTAATATCAAGCACGATGCTATATAACATATAGCTACACACACTGTTATATCCACACAGCGGGTCAACCTACTAGTCAATTTTGATGAATTCCGACTTATTTAATCTACACAAAATCATCGAACAGCTCCTCCGAATAATCAGCCTCAGAGTTTGATTCTTATCTTTAACCAGCAAATACTAGTTTTCAATGCACATTTAAATCATAAAAAAGACACAATCTCAGGGTGTCAAAATTTTACATACTTTTACTTTTCAGCAATTTCAAACTATGTATTTATGTTAAATCTCAGCCAATAATACCCTAAAACACCTACAACCCGCTACCAGACAATACTACGAAATATTCGTAGATTTTTTCCAAAACCTTAGAGGCTCAATATCAAAATGATTTTATACCTCTAAGAAAAAAGAGGCTCGAAATCAAAATGATTTGAGGCAAAATCAGAGGCTAGGGATGTCGTAAATGAATGTTTTAACAATATTATACTGTGAAAATGACGGGCAACTGTTAATATTTTCACAATTGGGTAAATATTTCGACTCCAAACATTTGTATTTTATCCCTCCTAGAGAAAAAGGGGTAAAAATACAAATGTTATTTACTCCTGTTTGCACTTTGGAGAAGTTGAAAACTATTGATATTTTGCCCAAACGTTAATATTTGTAGACAAAAATGTTTGTTTTTGGGGTTTTCGGGTTTAAAGGGAGTTAAATCATAATTATTTTGGTGGTTTCTTTTGCAAAAAGGGGTTGACTACAATCGTGTTTTGGAGGCACGGCGCTCAGGAGGCTCAAAAAACATTTGTAGTTTGGTGCTACGGCGTCCAGGAGGCTCAATATAAAAATTATTTTGAGCCTCGAATCTTGAAAAGGGTTATTTTTCAAATGTTTTTTAACAACTTGATGGGTATATTTGTGTGTTTTATGTGGTATGTATAGCTTCGGATTTTTACTCGTATCTCAACAATAAGTCGCCTTTTTTAATCCATCTCTTTTGCTGCATATAATAAAACACCAACAAGCTAATAATAGCTGGGATAATAATGTGGAATAATAGTGTTAATGAAAGAGTGCGCATAGAAAAGCCCATTGTTTCGAAAGCCATAAACTGCCCCACAAGTCCGCTTGTGCCCATCCCCGCCCCTGCTTGATTATTTGTCATTCGGAAAACACCTATGGCGATGGGTGCCGATATGGCGCCCGACAAGGTGGGAGGTATAAGTATAAGGGGATTTTTTACGATGTTGCCTATCTGCAACATGGAGGTGCCTAATCCTTGAGCCACAATTCCACTTATCCCATTTTCGCGATAACTTATTGTGGCAAAGCCTATCATCTGTGCCGAGCATCCAATGACGGCGGCACCAGCTGCTAAGCCATCGAGCCCCAACATAAAGGCTATGGCTGCACTAGATATTGGGGCTGTGAGTGCAAGGCCCATAACTGTGGCAACTATAATAGACATCACAAAGGGTTGCTGCTCGGTAGCCCAATTTATTAATGTGCCCAACGACGTCATTAGATTATTAATGGGTATGCCCACAAAAGTGCCTACATAATATCCCACCATAAACACTGCAAAGGGAACCACAATGATATCGATCTTAGTTACTCGATATATCATTTTCCCAAATTCGGTGGCTAATAGCACTGTAACATAACTTCCGGCAGGACCGCCAATAAAACCACCATATGCACCAGCAAATACTGCCGAAAAAAGCACAAGTGGGGGTGCTTTGAGGCTATGAGCTACTGCCACGCCAATGGCAGCTCCTACTATCTTGGGGTCCATAGCAAACTGCCCCATCTCTACAAATGAGCTTAGCCCAATCTGCTCGCCCAGAGTTTTTATTATTAATCCTATCAATAGTGACGAGAAGAGCCCGAGTGCCATATAGCCTAGTGCACTCACAAAATAATCTCGAGGCGAAAGTGTGACTCCTTTGCTTTTTAAATACTGGATCATATAGTTTATTTATAAAAAAAGAACCGTTGTGATGGTTTAGCATTTATAATCTACAAACACATAACCAACACAACGGTTCATAAGTTTTACTTTTTATATTTTACATCTAATCCGCTATAACAGTAATTTCGGCACCTGAGGCAAAGTCTTGCCCATTTTGTTCGCTAAGTGCTGTGAAACGAATGTAGCGACCTTTGACAGGCTTGTCGAACATGATTTTCTTTTCGTTGCTGCCTCTTCCAAACTGCCCTTTGTGTATGGGCTCGCCCCACTCTTTTGCATCCATGCTGATGTGAATGGTGAAGTCTTTAACATTTCCATTCGAGCCGTCTTGGCGTGGCAGGTAGGTAAAGCCTTTAATCTCTTTTACTTCGCCTGCATCTAAGTCAACCCAATGTGGGTGCTTTGCCACCGTTACAGAATACATAGTGTGCCAGTGCGTGTTGGTGTTTCCATCCACAAGATTGGAAGCATTGCCACTACCAGCCTCTTCGCTACTTGCAGATATAACCTCGATTTGAACTGTTTCGATTTTTGGGAACTCCATTGTTACTTTCAGTTCTGGCTTTTCTTTGTACCATGCCGATACCACACCTCCATCACGAAGTGGGATGATTGTGCTATACTCCTTAGCTTTTGCTTTATCGAGTTTAAACATGATTGTGGCATCTTCCATGCCCGAGCTTATCGAAACTTCGCCATTACTCGAGCGTGTAATGCTGATTGGCATATCTCCCGATGGCTTCACCATGGCATCATTTGCCAATTGCGAAGAGGCGGGACGAATAATAAATCCAAAATCGTGCTCTACAGCTTTCACTCTGTCATGCTCTAATGGGCCACCCTGTCCGCAGCTATTACCGCCCAATCCTGTTACGGCAGCATCAAGATGCAGATATGTATCTCCACCTTTTGGAAGCTCGTAGGGGTGCGGAGCTAACGTTAAGTCGAGTGCTGAATACTGAAGTGCCGTTACCGACATCTCTTCGTTTGCTATAAATAGTGCTCCTGCATTGCTATTATTTGTGAGAGCTGCCCAGCGCACCTCCTCATGGTTGCCCATATCTTGGGGTTTAGGGAAGTTTACAAACTCATCTTTCACCTTATTGGTATGAAGTTCGATAAATTGTCCCGACTTGCGATCGTTGTAGTTGTCAATTGGTCCGCGTCCGTAGTAGCTAAAGTTTTCATACTCGGCAGGCACTTTCATTACATATCCAAGACGTGGCAAAATCAATCCACTCTTGTTTGATGTGATGCTTGATTGCAGTTCTATTGAGCCATCATTGTATATTGTCCAAATTTGATTGGTGGTAAATTTAAAATCTGTCTCTCCGAATGGGCGATCTGTCAACTCTTCAATTTTATTCTTGCCCGAGCTTGTGCCACCCAGTATCTTGGCCCCATTGGGTGCTTGCGATTCTACAGTAAACGAGGCTACTATCGATCCATCCTTTTGCGGAATGAATGTTGAAGATATAGCATTGTGAACCAAGTTGTGCAGCCCGTTTTCGAACCATTGCGAGTAGAACCAGTTATCATTGTTGGTAAACGCACGCAAAGCATTTAGCACTGGCCCGTTACCGTCAGCAATAATGGTGTTGCCATCGTATTTCAAATTATAAATAGTACCCGTCTTGGTATCAAATGTCAATAGGAAGTTGTCTCCCTTTACTACTCGCTTGCCATCCACTTCTTTCTCCAACACTAATGATGATGCATCAGATTGAGCACTTACCTCAGCAATTGTTGGAACATTGGCTGCATCTTTTAGCAAGAATTGCTCTTCAGCCTGCACATATCCTTTATCTGCCCAAGGCTCGTCATTTGCAAGCAGATACTGAACTTTTACAAACGCTTCTGCCTTGTCGTTTATTTTCGAAAAATCAATCGGCAGGGTTATCTGAGTTCTCTGACGTGCATCTGCATTAAAGTCCGAAATAGTGCCCGATTGTGTTTCGCTACCATTTTCATAAACCGACCATCTGATTTGATAATCCTTTAGATCTTTGAAGTAATACTTATTGAACACCTCAAATATTCCTTTATTAATATCTTTAGCCTCGGTGCCGATGTGTTGATATACCTTCTTCACTTCGTAGTATTGTGGCTTAGGCTCAAGATCGCCAAACATAATTCCGTTTAGCACAAACTGTCCATCGTTGGGTGTATCGCCAAAATCGCCCCCATAGGCGTGATATCTCTTGCCAGTGACTTTGTCGTAGTTGTAGATTGATTGGTCAACCCAATCCCAAATGGCACCACCGCAGAAGAAATTGGTGCTTTCCATAGCATTCCAATAGTCAACTAAGTTGCCACATGCATTACCCATCGAGTGGGCATATTCCGAAATATGGAATGGATACTTAATGTTATATGTTCCTTTCACTGCTCCATTGACCCATGCAATAGATGGATACTGATTTGAGCCCATATCTACTATATCATTGTTGCGCTCGTATTGTACGGGGCGTGTGCTATCTACTTTCTTTAGCTCATCGTAGGCATACACAAAGTTTTTGCCTGGACCGGCTTCATTTCCTAGCGACCATATCACTATTGATGGATGATTGATGTGGGCATACACCATTTCGAGTACGCGAGCCACGTGTGCCTCTTTCCACTCAATTGGGTGCGAAAGTGATGCATCTCCATAATAATATTGATGCGATTCGATATTTGCCTCATCTTCGAGATATAGCCCATATTTGTTTGCTAAATAATACCAATATGGATCGTCGGAGTAGTGTGCATTTCGAACATGGTTGATATTAGCTTTCTTCATCAACACTACTTCTTTTTCCATCATTTCTCGAGTGATGGCGTGCCCCACTTCAGGATTTGTTTCGTGGCGGTTCACTCCCTTTAGTTTCACGGTTTCGCCATTTACATAGTAGTAGCGTCCGGCCAAGCCAAACTCATCATCTTCGGCTGCAGTATCTTTAATCTCAACCTTGGCAAAGCCCATGTGTGTTGACACTGTTTCGATTGTTTTGCCGCGCTTGTCTTTTAATTCGGCTACTAATGTGTATCTGTATGGGCGCTCTGCCGACCATTTCTTTGGCGATTCGATATTAAGCTTTGCAACTATGCCGCTGTGCTCTTGATTGTTTTTCAATTCGCCCACAGTGGCAGTAGCTGTTACGCCTGTGTCTGTGTTATCATCCGAGTATAGCTCGTTCTCGTAAAGAGAATACACAAGCTTGTATCCTTTTATCTTTTTCTTATTAAAATTGCGAACATCAGCCTTAACTGTGATTGTTCCATCTTGATAATTAGCATCTAAATCGGGGAAAACCTGCATATCACGGATGTGAGTTTTAGGTTTTGCAAAGATGGCTACCGTACGGAATATTCCGGGTAGGCGAAACATGTCTTGAGCCTCTAAGAATGAGCCATCTGAGTTTCGGTAAACTTCGGCTGCCACCACGTTTGTTCCTTTTTTAAGGTACTGCGTGATATTGAAGTTGGCGCTGTTACGTGAGTTTTTCGAAAATCCTACGTAATGCCCATTTATCCATAAGTAGAAGAAAGAATCCACACCATCGAAGCTAATAAACACCTCTTGTCCATCCCAATCTTGCGGAATTTCGAAATCGCGACGATACGAGCCTACCTCATTTCTATATTCATAGGTTGTCCAGTGTGTTGGCGGTGTTCTCATCACACCCCCACGCCAGTCGTCAACAGCCACTTTGTGCTGAAAAATAACTGGTTGGTTTACATAAATAGGCAATCCATACTTCAAACTGCCATCCTCTTGAATACCATAAACATTCCAGTTTGAAGGTACTTCGATATTATCCCATTGCGAAACATCGAACGAGGGATTGAAAAACTCCATCGGACGCTCATCTGGTGTTTTCACCCAGTTAAACTTCCATTGTCCATTAAGCGACTTCCAATACTGAGAGTTCTCGGGCAATACCTTGCGGGCACTCTCCTTATCGGCAAATGAAAAAAACCAAGCTTTAGGCTTTTCTTTATTAAGGGCTATCGCTTGCGGCGATTCCCACTCTTTTCCTGTTGGCGCTTTCTCTTGCGCATACCTATATCCTTCAATGTTGGAGGCAGAGGCAATACCCAAGCCTGCAACAAAGAACAAGGCAATTAAGATTTTAAATTTGTTCATCTTCTTAAGTTGCTATTTATTGTTTTGTTATGATTTGCTACCCAATTATTAATATTGAGTGTAAAGTTACACCTTTTAATTAATTAATTAGCCATTCATACACCA
>CAYFSV010000091.1:0-9477 GCA_964345815.1 uncultured Proteiniphilum sp.
TGACTTGTTTTATTGAAAGTTTTACAGGAAGCTTAAACGAAACTCAGGTTAATAGTCATCTCTTTGTTCAATACTCTCAAACCATTCTTTTTTAGTTTTTTTGTCGAAATCGGGCGTGTCAGTCAAATACTTTATCTCCGGATCATTCAGCCACTTCCATGACTTTTCAAGAGCTTCTTCATCGTAGTCAGTAAACTCTACTTTTACTATTTTTCTATACTTCACAACAAATCTTCTTAAATATCTATATTTTAACAACACATAACATCAACATATGTTCACATTAATCTTATCTTTCAATTTTTTGCAAAAGAAAATCCAATTAGCGCGTATTTGCTGTTAAATCAGTTGTGAGAAAAAGATTTTAAATTTCACCAAACTTCGGATAATTTCTTGAAAGTGATAACTGAGCCATCATCTTTTGCAGGTTCTTTTTCGTCCAATCCTGCTATGAACATGCGTGCAGGACCCCAAAATGTGTGCATGATTCCTAAATATCGGTTTGACATTTCGGGCGAACTATTCTTTTTCAAAAAACGTAGCATATCGATTTGCTGAACGGCAACTTCACTTTTGTTCCAAGGGCAAGCAACAACATCAAAACCTTTAGAAGCAAATAAAACAGGTGTTGGATGTGCTTTTTCATAATGCCAATCGTTGATTACAACATCTTTTGGAATCAGATCAATTGCTCTATGTGTATTGTTGTAACTTCCTTCCCAGAGTCCTATTCCTGTTGCTTTGCCATCTATCAGTCTGTCACCCCACATCCATAGTTCACAGTTGTTTTGAGCCAAATGATTATGCAGCTTAGTAACTTCATCGGCAAAAAGCAGCGCAGGATCCTCCCCTTTGCATCGCTCACAATCATCATGAGCGATATAAAAAACCTCATCCAAACCGGCATGAAATGCATCACTTTCAAATACCTCTACAATTTCATCGATAATATCAAAAACTACTGCATGCACATCTGGATGTTTGGGACAATAACTTTTACAATACAAACCGTCAGCATTGGGCCACTTGTATTCTTGAGGCAAAGTTATGGAGGGAGTTTCATCAAACTCGGGATAAACTTCAAGCAGTTTACCCAGCGTACTTGCCCATGATTGATGTCCCAACAAATTAACTTGCGGTATCAATCTGATATTATGCTCTTTACAAACAGCAACCAGTTTTTTAACGTCAGATTCAGAAAGCGGATGATTGCCCCGTAATTCCGGACGTTCTTTATATTCATAAGAAAAATCAACACGCAAAACAAGTGTATTAACTTGCGCCGGCGCTAATTTATTTTCTATCAATTCAACAAACTTGTCGATATCTTCTTTTACGGGAGCTTCAATGCAAAGACCTCTGACGTGGTTTGTTTGAGAAAACAACAGCATGGGAAACAGAGCAAATAAAATAATAAAATCTTTTATCTTCATATTTTAAATCATTTAATAATAATTTTCAGAATATTTTTTCTTCAATAATTTGCGAACTTCTTTACCCCAAAATTTAAGATCATTATCAGTCCAGTTACTTGCCGGACTTGAAGTATCCCGAATCATTGAGCAAAGTTCATCTTTATCGGCTACCGACCACATCACATAACTCAAATTATTGTTATCCATAAAGTTAAGCCAAACATCCCATTCATCCATATCAAAAGAATCACTACCCGTAGCCTGAGTTGCAGCACATTCTGAAACAAAAATTGGAATCCCTTTGTTTATTGCATATTGAGTTCTGTTTCTGAGCTCATCTTTGTGGGTTGCTGCGTAAAAGTGCATCGTGTACATAATATTGGTAAATCCCTGAATAGGATTGTCAGCAACAATATGAATATCCTGATCCCAATGTGGCGAACCCACTAATATGATATTGCTACTATCAATTTCTCTTATGGTTCTAATCAACTCCTCAGAATATGCTTTTACATCTTCCCATGAATCATATTCAGGCTCATTGAAAATTTCATAGATTATATTGGGATAATCTTTGTATTTTGTTGCAACCTGTGTGAAAAATGATTTTGCATCTTCTGTATAAATATTGTGGCTGTGCCAATCAATAATTACGTAAATTCCATCATCAATTGCTGCATCAATTACTTTATAAAGTAGATTCATGGCTTGTGCCGGTTTATCCAAATAGGAATCCTGAGGGCCAACACCAATAGCTGCTCTGATTACTGATATCTTCCAATCATTAATCAGCCATCTGACGGTTCCTTTATTATAAAAGCGGGGCCACCAGTTGTGCCATCCTAAACTCACACCATGTAAAGCAACCTCTTCACCATGCTGATTAATCATATTTTTTCCATCTACAGACAATTGTCCGTTAAGTTCAACTACAGTCTTTTCTGTAATGCTATTCTCATTTTCTTTTGAACAAGCTATTATTGTAAATGAGATAAACGTTATAAAAATCAGAATAATTCTTTTCACTAATTTCATTTAAGATCAGGCATTTGATCAAGCGTTATTAATTCTTCTTCCGGTATTTCAAAAATTTTGTTCCAATAATCAATATCGGCATGCATATGAATCCTGTTGTCAAAGTTTAAATTTTGCGTGTTATTAGTTCGCTCATAATCGTACCAAGGCATAGCCCACAACCATTTTGCTCCCCCATTCCACATAGTTTTCAAATTTGCTATGCTACCAAACTCAGATAGAGCAATCATTTTATTGGGATATAGTTTTGCTAACGCTTTATAATCGTCAATCAATAACTTAGCATCTATTACGTCATAAGCATCACGTCCGATAATATCAACATATTCATCACCCGGATACCAATCGTTATCTCCCATTTGTGATGTCCATACCCAAATCAAATTATTAAGTTCTTTATCTTTAAAAAACTCAAACATCATGATCCATAAATTCTTATAAGCTTTTGCACCTTTAGAACCCCACCAAAACCATCCACCGGCACCTTCGTGCAATGGACGCCATATGACTGGTATATTTTTATCTTTCAATAATTTTAAATAGTTAGCTATTTTGATGAAATCTGCCATTACAATCTCATACTCGTATGTTCCGGAGATTGTCGCTTTTGTTACATCAAAATTGGTATCTTTGGTATAAAAAGCAAAAGCGTCACTATCCTTATTTCTTGGTACATTCCAATGCCACATTGCAGCAACCAATCCATTATTTTGCCACCAACTTTCAACAACTTTTGTATTACCATAATCTATCCAATTTGAAGGAGAATCATCCAGATGAATATAATCAAAACAGTTTAGTGCTGGATATTTACCGGTGTGTTTTTTAATCCATTCAGCTTCGTTGATATTCCATGATACATTTGCCATGGTACCGGTAATCAACTTTTTACCAAAACATGCTAACATAAAATTATACAGATTTTGTAACTCATTTGATGGATGCTCAACTACTGGTGTTGAAATGAGCAGATCTTTGGTTTTGAAACTAAGATTTATCTCATCTGAAATGGAACCAGACAACCTGCCTTCAAGCTGTCCCTTACCTATTCTCAAGTTATATGCTGTATTGGGTTCGAGTTCAACAACTAATTTAAGATCTTTTAAATTGGCAGAAACGTTGGTAATCTCCTTTCCATTAAGGGTAACTTGTAATGGATATATAATTTTAATGTTATCTTCAAAAGTAAGTGTAATTACAACTGAACCAAACTCCACATTATCTGATAATTGTGAGGGATAAGCTGTTATTAACTGTAAAGTGGCAATAGGGATTTCTTTACGGTCATCTCTGTTTTTTTGACATCCAAGAGCCAAAAGCATTGATATCAATAAAATTATAATCCGAAACACTCTCATAACTCCTAAACTCAGAAGATTAAATTATTTTTTTAAAATCAAGTTTGAAGTAATTTATTCTTCAAACTTGATTTTAAAATAGAACATTACAATAAAAGAGTTACATAATTAAGGTAACTTTCGTTACAACAACTGCATCTCCTCCCACAATGATCGCTGTTGTTGACCAAGTATCGTCCACCACCATAATAATATTCAAAACCTCTTGAGTTAATTCAATTTCATAAGAGGACTCTCCTTCAGGCACATTGATACTACCCCATTGAGCATCAAAATTGGGATCGTTATGAAACTCAACTTTAGCCCAATTTGCATCTTGAACAGCAAACGAAATTCCGTCTTTGGGTTCAAAGTAAAATTTCATTATTGTGCCTGCTCTTGCTTCTTCAAGTTCCTCCTTATAAATACGAAGCGGATCACCCCAGTCAAGTGTAAAAGGACCCTCAAATATAGTAATTTCTTCTGGAGCTGTTCCTACAATAATTGAAATTTTGGATATAAATACCATATCATCATTTCCAGTCAACATCAAACCTGTATCACTCCATCCATCGCTTATATTTCGAATTCCTTCAAGTAATTCTGAAGTAATTTCAATTTCATAACTGGTTGTCCCTTCCGGTAATGAAACAGTTCCCCATTGAGCATCAAAATTAGGATCATTGATGTTAAACTTAGTCCAGTTAGCATCAGAAAATGCAACTGAAGCTCCTGCATCTGTTGCTGCCATATACAATTTAAGTTTCGAACCTGCAGGAACACTTTCAAATAAATCCTTATTTAGTCTCAAAGGTTCAGACCAATTTAAATTAAACAGTCCTTCGTAAACAACGGTTTCCACAACTCCTGCTCCAATCACCGGAATCGTATATTGAGCTACTCCATTAGAGGATATTAGCTTCAATTCGGTTTCACCTTTTGCGTTTCCAGGAATTACAACATATAAATTAGGATAATCGTGAATATAATTTACTGATTCACCATTCACCTGAACATCAATTAGCTTTTCACCATTCTCAACCTCAATAGTCAAAACTCCGCCGGCATGTATCTCAGCTTTGGGTCCGGGAGGTGTAGGGATGAAACAGAATTGAGGGGCATCAATTATGAGTTCGTCAGTCTCAACTATTTCTAAATTATTCATTGTCAAGATTAAAACGCCACTCACTGCATTTAACGGCACGTCTATCTGCAACTCATTAGGATTTAAAGCCTCCACTTCTACATCTATATCATCATAAAATGTAATGACTTTTATCAGATCAAGATGTTCACCTGTTATTCTCAGTTGATTACCTCCCGAAACAGGATTAGGTGAAAGTGATGACACCAAGGGCTTTTGTGTTTTAACCTCAATGGACACCGATTTCCCACTTGCAGTGTTTAAAACCATGTTACCCGATTGAGCCATCTCCGGAAATTCAACTGTAAGTTGAGTTGAAGTTACAGATTCTGCTTTTACGGCATTATCCATTCCTTCAAACCTAATATCTGTTACCAATTCAAGGTTTGTTCCTTCAATTGTAATTATATCCCCGGCACGTAAATTATCTGATGGTGAAATAACTAAATTTTCTGGTAATGCCACTCCAATATGTGCAATGGCTACTTCAACACCAGAGGCAGGAACCATCACAATAACACCATCGCTGATATTTGCAGGTAACGTGAACAACAATTTGTTGTTTTCTACCTCAAAATCTACTTCTGTACCGTTAGGCATAACTACTTTTTTAACAAGATCCAAATCACTACCGACAATTGATATTAAATCATCGGGCTTCTTTTCAGTTAAGTCCACAACATTTGCAACAGCAGGCAAAACCACTTGTAGTATCTCATCCGATTCATATTCTAATGGAATCTCATCACTATTAGATAGTGTAACAGGACCTGTTTGAGCATTCTCCGGAAGAATGATTTGCAGTTTTGTACGCTCATGCACTACAAAATCCTTACTTTCAATTTCAACTTTGTCAGTGAAAACAACTTTGTCAATAAGATTAAAGTAATTACCTTCAAGCGTGAGGGTTTGCCCGGGTTTAATTGGTTGAGGAGACATCTTTAATATCTCAATAGGCTCCGAAATTTGAAGTAAAGAGTTAAACTGAAATTCAAAACCACCCAAACCATAAACTTTCACATTTCCTTCAACGGTTTCTTGTGGAAGAGTTATTTTTATCATTTTTTCTGATACAATCTCGATATCAGAAATTTCGATATTGTTTGGTAAAACCACTTTTGAAATCTGATCCACGTGTGAACCCACGATAGAAAGTTTTTGTCCTCTAAGAGCAGGATTGGGACCAAAAGCCTTAACCGTTATTTCCTTTGAGTCCAAGATATTTGTACTTAATTCATCTGTATTGTCGCAAGATGTAAAACTTATAATCAAAGCCATCAATATCGACACAAAGTACAAAATGTTTGTATTAAATTTTCTTTTATCCATAATTGTATAATTAAAAGTGTTATGGAATAACCCGAATATTGTCCAACAATATAACAGGCGTACATTCTGCTGTACCAATCCAAGCATCATTACCTCTATTATGTATAGAAATACCTAAAGCGCCATAGTGCTCAGATAATGGTATTTCGGCACCTGCACCATTATATTTAAACTCTGACAAAGGAATAGAAATTGTTTCCCATCCATCTGTAACATATGAACCGGAAGAAATCCAAGGCACCCAAACACCGCGTGGCATGCCCCCGCCATCAGAACTACCATCTGCCCATAAGTAATCTTCAGATTGTCCTTGTTTGAAGAAAGAGAATATCATCGGTCCCGCACTCCAAGGCTCCAAAACGTTAACCTCAAATTTGAGTGTCGATGTTGCTGGATCACTGGGGAATAAATTACCTGTTGGAACACCATTGTCTTCTCCCCAAATATTAATTATAATACTTCCTCCAACCCAGGCACCATCGATTCCGATTGTGGTTCCTTCTATTTTAACATAGTTACCATTGATTGAAAATTCAGGATCATTTTGTATTTTGGAATTATCAGGTCTTCCCCACCCTCCAACAAATCCTTCTTCGAATCCTGTAATCACTCCACGATCATCATGAAAAATATCTTTCGTTCTTCCGGAAGAACCATATAAGGTTTTAACCTCAATTGGACCTCTCACACTCATTGGCGGAGCTTTAAATACAAGTTCGTTTTTTTCGAAACTTACAATATCAGGTGTTGGAATCTCATACTCTCCAACAAATACTTTTATCAAACTTGCATCAGTTGCTAAGAAATAGTCTCCATATAGTACCACATCATCACCTTGAGGTACTTGCTCATTTTTAATTCGTGAAATAATTGGCGCAGGAATCCTCACCTCAAAATCATAAGAAGTGGTGTCGCCTCTCATATTCACAAAATAAATTTTATCTGTTCTCACACTTGGCAAATCTCTTGGGATAGTTACAAAAAGTGTGTTATCGGTTATCATATTGATATTTAACAGCGCTTTCACATTGTTAAACCACACTTCCTGAATACTTTTCAAATTTTCACCTATTAAAACAATATTCTCATTCATATATGCACCATCAAGCAGTTGCTCTTCATTGTCTTTAGACTGATATCTGACATAATGAATGATAGGTGATCCTTCCGTCATTTCATACTTTCCTGATGGTTCTCTGTCGCATCCGGGAACAACAAAAAGTATGGTTATCAAAGACAGAAGTAGTTTTTTTATCAATTCTCGTTTCATATTATTGATTCATTTTTTTAATACGATTTAAAAATATATACTACTCATAGGTATATTGACTTATATCATAATCAATAGGGTCTTGAGCTAAGTTGGGGTTCATCTGTAAGTCGGTTGACGGAAAAGGCATGGTGAATTTATCATGAGTGAATGGCTTTCCATCCGGTCTTTCCGTATCAATTCTAGGTGAATATTTTCCTGTATTATCATCAAGTCTCGGATAACCTCCTTCACTCCCCCATGTATTCCAGCCTCGATCTTTGAAATAACTGCCAAGTCCGGCATAAGTCTTTCTATTTTGACCATTCAGATAGGCTAAAGCTTCGTTAGGTTTATAATAATGCCAACGAACAATATCGTACCAAAAATCTCCTTCGAAAGCAAGCTCTAAACGACGTTCTTTAAAAATATCTTCCCAAGTTATACTTGATTTCACACTCACACCAGCTCTTTTGCGCACCTCATTGAATGCCCATAACGCTTCGGCATCCGAAGTTGACTCATTATTTCCCAAAATAGCTTCGGCATAAACCAGATATACATCTGCCAGACGTAAAATATGCGTAGCCAAACTTGTACCTCTGCCAATCATTGGCACTCCAAATTCAGCTAAATGATCAGCATTGTTTCCAACAATATGCTTGACTACGTTGGCACCGGTGGGACTATGAAAATCACTTAAAACTTCACCATAAAATTTAGTGAAATCAAATCCATTTGGAAATGCTATTTCATTACCATCTGCATCCTTCTTTTTAGGATGATCTCTCCAAAAGTATTCATATACATCACCATACATCATCATGGTTGCTTTTCTTCTCTTATCCACATTATTACGTGTTGGCGAAAGCGCACCGGAAGGAGTTTCACCATTAAATTTTTCACCAAAAGCTTCTTGAAGATCTAATGAAGGACCACTCCAACTTCCCCAACCATCCGCTTCGGAAAAGCCACTGGGTGTTAAATCGGGTTGCAAATCATTCATTGCTGTCCAATAATTGTCGGCAGCTGTTACCCATCTCCATGCTATTAGGCTTTCATCGTCAGTATTGTGGCTTCCTCTAAAGATATCAGAATATTCAAATGTCAACACTTTGCCACTTTCGCGTACTACTTTTTGAGCATATTCTTTTGCTTTATCTAAATCTGCTTGATTTCGATCGCCATTTCTACCATATCCGGACTTTGTTAAATAAACCTTTGCTAACAATCCATAAGCGGAGTATTTATCTAAGCGTCCCTTATCATTTGTTTCGGGCAACCACTCAATGGCTTTTTCAAGCGTCATAATTATATAATCATAAACATTCTCAATTTTTGCCCTGTATAGCGAATTGTACTCTCCACTATTCATCAATTCTGTATTGTTATGAACTATTGGCACAGCACCATAAATTCTAACCATAAAAAAGTACGAAAGCGCTTTCCATACCAACGCTTCACCTTTGGCCTTGTTTCTACCTATTTCGGTAGTTTCGGGTCCGGCGTAAAGATTGATATTTTCTAACACAGTATTTGCTCTGGCATTTACTGCCCATAAAGAGGCAGACATACTCTTCACTTCTTCCATATCATCATTTGGAGTTAACATCCAAAATCCGTTGCCATCCATATAATAATTACCGGACTGACAATCACCCACTCTGAGCCATCCTCTAAAGAAATCAAACCAAGGTACAGTGTACAAAGGATTAACAGCCTGTATGCACTGCTCATCATTTTTATAATAATTCGCCAATGTATAATTTCCCTTATCCGGACGATTCAAAAAATCTTCGCACGATACTAATAACAAAACAAAGAGTGCGAATAATGTTAATGCTATATTTTTAATATTTTTCATTTTATCCTCTATTTAAATCAGAATGATACATTAATTCCAAAAGAAACAATTCGTGGAGCCGGATATCTTCCAAGGTCAAATCCAAATGTATATCCGGTAGCATC
>CAYFSV010000092.1:0-9438 GCA_964345815.1 uncultured Proteiniphilum sp.
TTTCGGAGGTGGTAAAGATTAAAATTCAGTGAGAAATCAATCTTTTGAATGCTATTAACATTAATATTCAGCGACAAATTAATCTTTCGGACGCTATGAACAACAATATCCAGCGACAAATTAATCTTCCGAGAACTGTGAACATTAATATTTGATGACTAACTAAACTTTATATCATTATGAAGATTACAATTATGCATCAAGAACTTGAAACTTTGAGTTTAAACTTTGGAATTCAGGCACAATCTCTTTCATCTTACCCACAATTGACATTTCATCAAACTGATAAGACAAAGCAATCAACTCATCTATGTCATGCTTGACATCCTCAAAGTTGTAATCCCTAACATGAGCTATCATTATCTTATCATGATGGGTTTTGGTAGTATTCTCTGCATTATTCAGAAGCTCTTCATATAACTTTTCGCCATGTCGCAGTCCAGTATACTCAATTTTAATATTTTTGGCTCCTGATAATAGTATCATTCTTTTAGCTAAATCTACTATTTTTACTGGTTTGCCCATATCAAAAATATAAATTTCGCCCCCTTTGCCCATCGATCCAGCCTCTAACACAAGCTGACAAGCTTCGGAAATAGTCATAAAATAACGGATAATTTCGGGATGAGTAACCGTAACAGGACCACCTTTTTTAATTTGCTTTCTAAACAATGGAATGACCGACCCGTTAGATCCCAACACATTACCAAAGCGAGTTGTAATAAACTGAGTTGGCGAAGCCGCTTGGTTCTCTAAAAACTTTGCATACGACTGCACATAAATTTCACTTATTCTTTTCGAACAGCCCATAACATTGGAAGGATTGACCGCCTTATCTGTCGAAACCATAACAAATTTGTTTGCTCCAAATTCAACAGCTAAATCTGCAATTATTTTGGTTCCTAATACATTGTTTTGAATAGATTCGGATACGTTTGCCTCCATCATTGGAACATGCTTATAAGCAGCAGCATGAAATATATAATGTGGCTTTGACTCAGAAAATATCTGACGCATTCTCTTTTCATTGCTTATATCCGCAACAACAATCTCAGTTTGCAAATTCACCCAATTTTTTTGAAGTTCAAGATACATATTATGCAGAGGAGTCTCGGCTTGATCCACAAGAACTATTTTAAAAGGATTGAATTCGGCAACCTGTCTTACAATCTCGCCACCAATTGAACCTGCAGCCCCCGTAACTAAAACACACTTTCCTTCAATATTATTGGCTATATCTTTTAAGTTGACACTAATAGGATTGCGTGGCAACAAATCCTCAATCTGAACCTCTTTTAGATTTTGACTAGCAGGTGAGGAACCATCCCATTCGCTTAAGGGAGAGGGAACTAATAATGAAATATTATTATCAATCAGAGTTTCCAAAAAAATGCGTGTGTCTGGATCTTTCATCTTATGAGTTGATATAATCACTTTCTTTGTCTGTTTATCAAGCAAGTTTTTAATTATATTCTCATCATTCCCAAAAACACTAATCCCCATAAGCTTTTTGCCTATCATCTCAACATCGTCAGTTATAAATCCTTTAAGATAATACTTCGAACTCTTATCTGACTTTATAGCCTTCGCCAAAGCCATACCACCTTCTTTGGTACCATAAATCATTGTAGGAATGGCAACTGTATTCGTACGATTAATTGTATCATATAGTTCTTTAACCACAACTCTGGAAAACGACATCAACATTGTGTTTAAAACATATGCACCCCAAAAGACCGTTTTAGAAAAAGTGGAAATAACATTAGCAATCTCAAGTATGTATAGAGCTGCAAAAACTATTGAGTAGCTCGCTGTTAGCGCAATTACTATTCTAATGATATCGGAAAAAGCAGAGAATCTCAATACTCCTAAATAAGTCTTGAATAATAGGAAAATGAGCCAATTGACAATAACAAGCAGAAATACGGATACAAATACCGTTAATGATACCCCTCCTATAAACCCTGCAAGACCATAGTGAAAATAGTAGGCTATAAGAGATGAGAGTAAAACAAGAATTGTGTCAAACACAAACACATACAATCTAGAAGAAATTTTATTTGCAAAGAGGTTTTTAAAATAGTCTATCATAACAAATTAAATTATGAGTTAGAGAATTGTTTTAAGCATTAAAATTTATTGAGCAATAATTATCAATCACCTTAAAAAAGATTGCTCTCACTTACAACCAGATCCATTTTGACGTCTCTATCATCAACAGGCACATTTTCCACAACCTGAATATCAAAGCAGATTGCTACTTTAGTGGCTTTTAGTTTTGGCAACAGTCCGTCATAATAGCCCTTGCCACGCCCCATCCTATTAAGAGATTTGTCAAAGGCAACACCAGGAACAACAACTAGGTCTATCTTATCATACTCTTCATAAACTTCGCCCCGTGGCTCTTTTATTCCAAACTTAGATAGCTCCAAGTTGTCCTCCGAAATATATTTTTTTAATATTAGCCCATCTTTTGTAACTATAGGCAAAATAATTTTCTTGCTTGACGCATACTTATCTATAAGAGCCTTAGTGTCAACCTCATCCGACATACTATAATATAGTAAGACACATTGGGCATTCTTAAACAATTTCAAATCCTCAAGATTAGAAATAACACTGCTCGACTTTTCTTCCAACTGCTCAGCCGTAAATTTCGCTTTACGCTTTGCAATTTCTCTTCTGAGTTGATTTTTCGCTTCAATCATACTTATAAATTAAATTGGTCAATCATGGTTCTAAAAACTAAGGTCATATCCTAGATTGCCTCACCAACAATCTTTGTGAGATCATCCTCGATATTATTTTTCATATACGCTTTACTACGAACAAATGAAGGCGATGCTAATCCATTCTCCAAAAGCTCAACTGCCTTTTGGAACAATATATCACCTTGTAGATAAACAGGATAGAACCCATCTTCACCATAAAAATTTCTTACAACGTATGAAACAAGCTGCTCTTCGAATATCTTTCTTGATTTCTCAATATAATATGGTCTTGGACGTATACCTTTATTATCAGCATAGCTAACCAAATTAAGAAGCAGAGGTTGCATATTGAGATGTTGATTCAACTCTTTATAATTATCAAACGAACTTAGTTTGTCTTTATTAGTATCCGAATAGACCATAGCATATTCCTGAATATAATCTTTATTAGCCAAGCTACTATAGTATGAATTAAAACCAAGAGTATCGCGTGCCACAAAAATATCTGGCATAATTCCATCACCTCCATACACGGTTCTATCCCCAATTGTTTTAAAAGGAATTAGCCCCGAGATTGAATCTGAGTCAATATAATCACCCTTCATATATCTATTTATAGCCTCCATCTCATACTCACTGTTCTTTCCCTTTTCATATTTTCGTTGTATTGAACGACCCGATGGGGTGTAATAGCGAGCAACGGTCAGTCTCACCGCAGACCCATCAGGAAACAATCTTTGGCTTTGCACTGTACCCTTTCCAAAAGATCTTCTACCAATAACAAGCCCCCTATCATGATCTTGAATGGCACCCGCAAAAATCTCACTAGCCGAGGCACTCATCTCATCAATTAAAACAACAATATCATCATCCTTGCAAGTGCCCGAACCATTAGCATAATTGTCCTCTCGAGGGAAGCTGCGACCATCAGCATATACAATCAAATCGCCTTTATTCAAAAACTCGTTGACCATGGCTATCACCACCTCCAACGAACCACCGCTATTGCCTCTAAGATCAACAATAAACGAATTTGCACCTTTGCTTTTAAGTTTTGAAAGAGCTGATATAAACTCATTGAAAGTGTTGTACCCAAACGTACCCACCTTTATATATCCAATATTATCTGTTTGCATAAACGATGCCTGAACACTATTCATAGGGATATCACCTCTTGTGACAGTAATATCAACTAGTTCAGGCTCTCCGCTTCGCTTAATACCTAGTTTTACTTCCGTTCCCTTTTCGCCCCTCAGCTTCGATTGTATATCAGAGTTGCCAATCTTAATATTAGCAACCGAGCTATCATTCACATTAACGATTCTGTCCCATTGCTTAATGCCAGCAGCTTCGGATGGACCTCCCGGAACAATACTTGTTACAACGATTGTATCCCGTAGAACATAAAAACTCACCCCGATTCCCGAAAAATGACCTTCAAGCTCTGCGCTCACACGCTTCATTTCTGCAGCAGAAATATATGAAGAGTGAGGATCAAGCTCCTGAAGAATGTTTGGAAGAGCATCCTCTATAATATCACGCATATCAATAGTATCAACATACGACCTATTGATATACCCTAAAACTGCATCTAATTTATTCGTACCTCTAGCCACACCTGCTGCCCCACCAGAAGAGTATTTATTGCCAATAAAAATACCTAAGGCAATACTAATTCCAACAAACAAAGGCAACCATGTAACTATTTTCTTTTCGGGATTCATTTATTCTATATATATTTTTTTAATCATTTACGTCAATTTCAACCAAGTCAATATTTACTTTTTTCAAAAGCTCTACACCATCACTCAATCTATAAGAGTCGGCATACACAACACGTTTTATTCCAGATTGAATAATAAGCTTAGCACACTCTATGCAAGGAGAAGAGGTTACATACAAGGTGGCACCCTCGCTACTGTTGTTAGAACGAGCCACTTTTGTTATTGCATTAGCCTCAGCATGAAGAACATAAGGTTTTGTTTTATCATTCTCATCCTCACATACGTTCTCAAAGCCTGATGGAGTGCCATTATACCCATCGGATATAATCATTTTATCTTTTACCAGAATTGCACCCACTTTCCGACGTTTACAATACGAGTTTTCGGCCCATATAAAAGCCATGCGCATATAACGCTTGTCGAGCTGTTCTTGTTTTGAACTAATAATCTTCATCTACACAAATAATATTTAAACCGCTTTAAAACTCATATCTAAGCTCTTAACCGAATGCGTTAGTGCACCAACTGAAATATAATCAACCCCACACTCAGCATATTCTCTAATGGTTTCAAATGTGATACCACCCGATGATTCAAGCTCCACTCTTTTATCTACAATCCTAACAGCCTCTTTAGTTTGATCAGGAGAAAAATTATCCAACATAATTCTATCAACCCCTCCTATGGCAAGCACCTGATTAAGTTCATCAAAACTTCGAACCTCAATCTCAATCTTCAGGTCCTTATTGTTATCTTTCAGATATTTGCGAGCTCCATTAATTGCATTTTCAATTCCACCAGCAAAGTCCACGTGATTATCCTTAAGCAAAATCATATCGAACAACCCAATGCGATGATTTACGCCACCACCAATTTTGACCGCCTGCTTCTCAAGCATTCTCATTCCTGGCGTGGTTTTGCGTGTGTCCAATATTTTTGCATTAGTTCCACTCACCTCTTCCACATATTTATTTGTAGTGCTTGCTATGCCACTCATTCGTTGCATCACATTTAGCACCAATCTCTCTGTCTGTAGCAACGACCTCACCTTTCCAGAAACAACAAAGGCAACATCGCCTGGCACCACATGAGCACCATCTTCAATATTCACCTCAATAGATAGTTCCTTATCAAAATATTTAAATATAGATATAGCAGCGTCCACACCCGCCAAGATTCCCTCCTCCTTCACCAATAGTTGTGATTTTCCCATTGCCGAATCGGGGATGCTTGAAAGAGTTGTGTGATCACCATCACCAATATCTTCTGCAAAAGCCAGTTCGATAAGTCTAGCAGTATATTCGTCGTACAAATTCATTTATTTACTATGTTTAAAAAATATCTAGCACAAATAATAGTATGAAACAACAATCATAAATTTTCTATTATTTATAGCATATCATACTTAACACTTTATTGAAAAACAAACGTGATTTTTTATTATAATAACAGTGTAAAATTCGACAACACAAAAATATAAAAATAATAGTTTATATTTGCATCATGGTTGCTAATTTAATGTAAAACAGTAACAATAAGAATATATGAAAGCTATCTTAATGTCAGTGGGAAAGACCGATAACGCTCTTTTTTCACAAATAATTGAAGACTATAAAACCCGATTAAAATTCTATTTGCCCTTTGAAACCGTTTTTGTTCCAGATATAAAAAAAGCCAAAAAGATATCGGAAAAAGAACAAAAACAACTAGAAGCTCGCAATATATTGAACTGTTTGCAACAAGGCGACTATCTCGTACTTCTCGATGACAAAGGGAAACAATATAGCTCCGTAGATTTTGCGAAATTTATAGAACAAAAGACAATTTCTATTCCAAAAAGGATAGTTTTTTTGATAGGAGGTCCCTATGGATTTGCGGACGAAATATACAAAAGAGCCAATGAAAAAATCTCTCTATCCAAAATGACCTTTACTCATCAAATGGTGAGGTTGGTTTTTGTGGAACAACTATATCGAGCAATGACAATTTTGAATAACGAACCATATCATCACGAATAAAATAATAATCAAATGAAAAAGCTATTACTTTTAACAATATCAATTTCGATAATAACTTTTGCACACGCACAAAACTTTGTAGGCAAATGGAACGGCGAGCTAAATGTGATGGGACAAAAACTGACCATAGCCTTCAACATCTCAAAAACAGACTCAACCTATGTAACAAAAATGGATAGTCCCGCTCAAAACGCATTTGGGCTACCAACCGATAGAACAAAAATAGCGGACAACAGAATTGAAATCATAGCCACAGGGCTAGCTATCTTTTACCAGGGAGTATTAGAAGGCGACTCAATTGTGGGTACATTCAACCAAAACGGAATTCCATTTCCATTAAATCTAAAACAATCTGAAGCCCCCGAGCTGAAAAGACCACAAGAACCAAAGCCCCCATTTGATTATAAAATTGAGGATGTAACGTTTTCAAACAAAAAGGATAAAGTCAATATATCAGGCACCATCACCCTACCCAATAGCAACGAACAACACCCCGCAGTGATTTTGATAGCAGGCAGTGGTCCCAACGACAGAGATGAAACAATATTTGGACACAAACCCTTTTGGGTGATAGCAGACTACTTGACACGCAATGGAATAGCAGTACTAAGATATGACAAAAGAGGAGTTGGAAAATCGACAGGTAGATATGAAACTGCAACAACAAAAGATTTTGCAGAAGATGCAAAAGCAGCAATAGCTTATTTGAAAAGCCGAGCCGACATCGACAAATCATCAATAGGAATTATTGGACACAGCGAAGGAGGAATTATTGCACCCATGATTGCTAGCAAACAAAAGGATGTTAAGTTTATTGTGCTAATGGCAGGAATGGGCACCAAAGGCATAGACCTAATAATGGAGCAAAACAAAATAGGAATGGAACACCAAAACATTGAACAGGAGAACATAGATGAACTATTGAAGCTAACACAACAAACTCTTGAAGGACTTTCGCAATGGAAAGGCACCGATAACGACAGAACTGCATTGCGAGATGAAATAAACTTGCTGTGGGAAAAGACACCGCTTATTCAAAAGATGAAATTGAATAAAGATCAATATATAAGAAGCAACCTCAACACCCTATCCTCACCATGGTTTAGAGAGTTTTTGCAAATCAACCCCAAGGAGTATTTAAGCAAAGTTAAGTGCCCCGTTTTAGCAATAAATGGCGAAAAGGATACACAAGTGGTAGCAAATGAGAATATTGAGATTATAAAAGCATCTCTCGCCGAGGGTGGCAACAATAATTTTGAGACTATTATATATCCAAATCTCAACCACCTGTTTCAGGAGTCACACACAGGACACGTTGGTGAGTATGCAACCATAGAACAGACAATTTCGCCCGAGGTGCTTTCGGATATTTTGCTTTGGATTAAATCAAACTTACAATAATACCAATTTAAAATCTTAACTTTGCACTACACAAGAAACAAAAACTAATGGCAACAAAAAAACAAATCTTTAAAGTACTCTGGATAGTTATCGCAGCAATAGTTGCAGCATCCATTGCATGCTTAATAATATTCCCAGGCATGAAGGGCATATTTTTGGCAGGAGGAGGAGCATTCCTTATTCTAAATATATTCATCTCAATGTTTTTTATACAAAACAACTATAGAGATAAATAACAAAAGTAATAATATTGATTTATCGATAAATTTTCCTCTCGTTTAGAGCACGCTGATATCTTGCTGCATTTCGTGAATGTTCGGCATGAGTTATAGCAAAATTGTGACGACCCGACAAGTCATCTTTTGCACACATAAATAAATAATTGTGGCTTTGAGGCGAAAGAACTGCATCAATTGACGCCACGGATGGTATTCGTATTGGTCCGGGTGGCAGTCCGTCCACTTTGTAGGTATTATAAGGAGACTCCACCTCAAGATGACGAAACAAAATTCGCCTCAATCCAAAATCACCTATAGCAAACTTAACTGTGGGATCGGCTTCAAGCCTCATCCCCCTATTTAGCCTATTCAGATACAAGCCTGCCACAATAGGATATTCATCAGCATATGTGGCTTCCTCCTCAACAATAGAAGCCAAAACAGAAACCTGAATAGGACTCAACCCAATGACTGAAGCTTTTCTCAACCTATCTTCATTCCAAAACGCACTATATTCACGCTTCATTCTTTTCATCAAAGCATCCTCATCGGTGTCCCAAAACACTTGATATGTATTTGGTATAAACATCGACGAAATGCTTAAGCTATCAAAGCCAAGCTTGTTGATTATAATTGTATCATTCAAAGCATTCAAAAGAACCACACTATCAAGCATCAATTGCTGTGAAATACGACCAGCAAGATTTTCTTTCGTTCTAATATTATTGAAAGTGAGATTAACAGCCGACTGATTTCCCGAGCGAAGCATCCTCACCACATCAATCATTGTCATCCCATCTCTAATTTCGTATCTACCCGATTTAACGGAGTGCGGATATCTCATCCTTTCGGAGATAACTCGAAATATTTTTTCGGAGGGTAGATTGCTTTGATTCAATTGCTCCACAACCGATTCATAATTCTTATTTTCATCGATATATATGTAAGCAGTGTTCTCAAGTTGAAAAGGCTCGAACACCTTATTTCTCAAAACCACACCCCCTATCCCAATCGCTACTAGCAGCACGATTGAGCACCAAATTATAATTCGCTTTCTAAGATTGTAACCCCTTATTTGCATAAAAAAAAGACATTTATAAGAAACAGTGACAAAAGTAAGAATATTTGAACAGATTTATCCTCTTTTCTTTGACAAGTTAAAAACATTCTGTATATTTGCACCCGATTTGATAACCCAATCAAAAAAGGAAGTGTGGGTGAGTGGCTGAAACCACCAGTTTGCTAAACTGACGTACGGGTAACTGTACCGAGGGTTCGAATCCCTCCGCTTCCGCTGATTGCCACAGACAAAAGGCGACAAAAGACTGACAAACCGTTCAAATTGAGAGATTTGAGCGGTTTTTTT
>CAYFSV010000093.1:0-9222 GCA_964345815.1 uncultured Proteiniphilum sp.
TCCACACTATTCAATTGCTTATCAAACGCAAAAGCTCAAGCAGCAAACTTTCCTTTTTGTACAATAGAACCCAACTTGGGGGTGATAACCGTACCTGATGAAAGATTGAATAAATTAGCTGAGTTTGTAAAACCACAACGTATATTGCCAACAACTGTTGAAATAGTTGATATTGCTGGTTTGGTTAAAGGTGCTAGTAAGGGTGAGGGATTGGGCAATAAATTCCTTGCAAATATTAGGGAAACTGATGCTATACTACACGTTTTGCGTTGCTTTGAAGATGAAAACGTGACTCACGTTGATGGTAGTGTTGATCCAGTAAGAGATAAGGAGATTATCGATACTGAACTACAGCTTAAAGATTTAGAGACAATTGAATCTAGAATTAAAAGAGTAGAAAAGCAAGCTAAAACTGGTGGTGATGCAAATTCAAAACTAGCTTTTGATGTTTACGTAAAGATTCGTGAAGCATTATTACAAGGCAAATCAGCTCGTACTGTAGAATTTGTTAGTAAAGATGAAATTAAGGCTGCAAAAGAGCTATATCTGCTTACAGACAAACCAGTGATGTATGTTTGTAATGTTGATGAAGGCAGTGCAGTAAATGGTAACAAGCATGTGGATGCTCTTCGTGAAGCAGTGAAAAATGAAAATGCAGAGATTCTTATAGTAGCTGCAAAAATAGAATCGGAGGTTGCCGAATTTGAGAGTTATGAAGAGAGAGAAATGTTTCTTTCAGAGATTGGCTTAGACGAATCAGGAGTGAGTAGATTGATTAAGTCTGCTTATAAGCTTCTGAATCTACAAACATATTTCACAGCAGGTGTTCAGGAGGTCAGAGCTTGGACTTTTGAAGAGGGATGGAAAGCTCCTCAATGTGCAGGGGTTATTCACACCGATTTCGAAAAAGGATTTATCCGTGCTGAAGTTATTAAATATGAAGATTTTATTGCTTATGGCTCTGAAGCAGCCGTTAAGGAAGTTGGTAAAATGAGTGTTGAAGGTAAAGAGTATGTAGTTCAGGATGGTGATGTAATGCACTTCAGATTTAATGTTTGATATACTACGTAGGTATCGTTATAATCGATAATCACATAAAATAAAAACCTCATATTTAATTACAAATATGAGGTTTTTTCATTATTAAAATAGTTATACTATTTGTCTCTATCCATGTTCATAACCTTCAAAACAAATATGCTATTTGGAAGTTCAAATGCATTCTTGATACATTTTGTAACAGCAGCCATTGCATCATCGTATTCTCCAAAAACCTGTGTTGAAATACTGTTTGATTTAACTTTTATATTTTCTGATTCTTCTAAAGATGCGATAAATTTTTTAATTGGTACTTTATACGACTCATTCAATGAATAAAAACTAATTTCAATTGATGTTTTCATTATTATTTCCTCCTTTTGTTTATATAACACTAAAACATAGTCAACCGCATTTTGTTTACTTCAACCGCTTTATTAGCATAATATAAACTATATAAACTCCGTTTTAGACTAGGCAGTTTTAATAGAGTTTTTTGTTGCCAATTTAAGCCAAAAGTATCCAATAATCATTGATAGAGTAGAAGCTATCAGAACAGCAAGTTTTGCAGTGTCTTGAAGTGCTTTGTCGTCATATGCCAGCATTGATACGAATATTGACATTGTAAATCCAATACCTGCCAATATTCCAACCCCTATAAAGATATTCCAACTAGGTCTGTTTGGAAGTTTTATAATTCGAGCTTTTATCATTAAGAAAACTGATAGGGCAATACCTAAAGGTTTTCCGATTAATAATCCGAAAATAATACCAAGAGAAAGTTCTGTTAGTAGGTTTGACATTGCTGAAGCATTTATAAATATGCTTGTGTTAGCAAGTGCAAACAATGGAATTATGAAAAAACTAACTGGTATATGGAGTTTGTGCTCGTATTTGCCAATCTTTTTGGTTGGCATCAATATTGCTAATATAACACCTGCAAATGTGGAGTGAATACCTGAACGGAACATAAAATACCACATTAATATACCGCCAATCATGAAAATTGTTTTGGTAGCACTCTTTGGTAAGAACTTTAATGAAAGTATTATGATGGCTACTATTGCCACAACACCTAAGAGCCACATGAAGTGTGGGGAAGATCCATAGAAAAATGCAATTATTAAAATAGCACACAAATCATCAATAATAGCTAGTGCAGTTAAGAAAATCTTCATAGAGTGGGGCACAGCCTTGCCCAATAAGCTTAAGACTCCCAATGCGAATGCTATATCTGTGGCAGTTGGAATTGCCCAACCATGCATATAAGGTGTTCCTTTATTTATTATTGCAAAAATTATAGCTGGAACAGCAACACCAAAAAGAGCCGCCACAAGAGGCAATGTCATACGACTTGGTGATGATAGCTCACCCGCTACAACTTCTCTTTTAATCTCCATTCCGACACTAAAGAAAAACAAAACCATCAACAAGTCGTTGATAATATGTAGTGGACTATGAGGAAGATTAATAGAGTCCAAAAATGGGATGTTTGTTTCCCAAAAGCCTTCATAAGCAACGCCTATAACTGGTATATTAGTTACAATTATTGATATTGCAGTACAAACCAAAAGGAGTATACCTACCGAACGACTATCGTTAATAAAGTTGGCTAACGTAAATCTATATTTTGTAGTTTCGCCTGAATCTAATGTTTGATTCATAAATATATTTTTATTGTGAGAGTAAAAATGTGAAGTCGTCTTTGTTATTTAATTCAACAGGATCTTTACCATGCTTGAATATGCGAGCTTCTCTTTCGCCTATTAGACTTAGTTTTTTGTTTTCTAAAAGAAGCATAGTTCCTTCTCTCAAACCTACCACATATGTGTCTTTGTTTACAACTAAAAATTCGTTGATACGCATTTCTCGTGTTTCCCCACCATGATTGCTCGGATGATCATCAAGGTAATGAGGATTGATTTGAAATGGAACTAAATTTAATGTGTCAAATGATACTGGCTCGGCTATAGGCATGTCGTTTGTGGTTTTCAAAGTAGGACATGCTATGTTTGATCCTGCACTCCATCCGATATATGGTGTTCCTGATTCTACTTTTTTCTTCAATGCTTCCATTAATCCACTTTCTTGAAGAACTTTAACCATGTGCCATGTATTGCCGCCACCTACAACGATAGCTTCGGCATTCTCTATAGCTTCAATTTGATTTTCAAACTTGTGAATGCTTGTAACCTTATGTCCTATTTCTGCAAATCGGTTGTTTACTTTTTCTTCATACTCATCGTAACTAAAAGTTATGCCTGCAAAAGGTATAAATACTGCATTTATTGGATTGTCGCCCAAAAAGTTTTTGATTTCAAATTTAGGATAATCTAAATATGCTTCACCAGGATTGGTGGAGTTGCTGATAAGTAAAAGTCTCATTATATATAATTTTATCTTTATTATTGTTGAGTACAAAAATACAAAAAATATTGGACTAACTTCGAATATAGAGCTATATTTGTACTTTAAATGCTTAATATATAAATAGTAATGGAAGAAATATTGAAGTCTATAAGAGTTGATTTGAGACGTTCGATGAATGGTGATGTGTCAAAGAATATGCGAGATAAAGGACTGAATTATAAAATAAATTTTGGAATAGATGTTATTCGATTACGAACTCTTGCAGGTAGGCACGAACCTAATGCAGAACTTGCCAATCTTTTGTGGCAACAGCAACCTCGTGAACTAAAAATTATGGCTACAATGTTGTATCCAGCCAATGAATTTTCTATTGATGAAGCTGAGAAATGGATTAGAGAAATACCTACTCATGAAATAAGAGAGCAGCTGTGCATGAATCTTCTCCAGAACTTATCTTATGCTGATACTTTGGTATCTAATTGGGTTTCTTCGGATGATATTGAGTTGCAAATATCTGGATTTTGGTTGGTGTCGCGCCTTATTATCTCGAAATCTGAATGTTTAACTAGGTTAGATGTAACTAATGTTATAGACAGAGCAATTCCACACCTACAATCAGAGAATTACTTTATGCGTATGGCAAGCCAAAATGCACTTAAGTTTATTGGTCGTATATCATCTTCTATTGCAGGTGAAGTTTTGGGCAAGATTAAATTCTTACAAGAGTCTGAAAGTATTGTAAGTAATGAGATATATGAAAGTTTGAGTTTTGAATACAATTTATAAGTAAACATGATAGATGTGTATTAATTATCGGTTAAAGTGCTGTTAAATAAACATATCAAAAAAACATTCTATATTTGTGCTTGTTTACTTTGTTACTAATTGAAAGTATGGATTCTAGAAAAATAAATATTGCTGTAGATGGATTTTCATCTTGCGGCAAGAGTACGATTGCTAAGGGATTGGCCAACAAAATAGGTTATATTTATATAGACAGTGGGGCAATGTATCGAGCTGTTGCCTTGTATTCAATCAGAAAGGGATGGATTGATGATTCCCAAATTGACGAAGATGCTCTGCGTAATCATATTTCTGAAATTAGTATTGATTTCAAAACAAATAGTTTGGGCACTCAAGATACGTACCTTAATGGAGAAAATGTTGAAAGTGAAATTAGATCATTAGAGATAGCAAACATGGCAAGTCGCATAAGTGCATTGGGGTTTGTAAGGCAAGAATTAGTGAGACAGCAACAGATTATGGGAAGTAAAAAAGGTATCGTTATGGATGGTAGAGATATTGGTACTGTAGTATTTCCTGATGCCGAACTAAAAATTTTCCTCACTGCTTCGCCGCAAGTAAGGGCACAGAGACGCTTCTTAGAGTTGCAATCAAAAGGTATCAACACTACATTTGAGGATACATTGGCAAACGTAAATGAGAGAGACGAACGTGACACAAATCGTAAAGAGAGTCCATTACGAAAGGCAGATGATGCAATAGAACTAGATAATTCAGATATCACTATAGATGAGCAACTGCATTGGGCAGTAGATATGTTTAATAAAATCACAAAAAGAGAATGAGTAAAATAGAAATAGACAGACAGTCAGGAACCTGCTTTGGGGTTGCAAGGGCTATTAGTCGAGCCGAAGAAGAACTTAAAAAAGGGGGACCACTGTATTGCTTAGGCGATATAGTTCATAATAATATTGAAGTGGAACGATTAGCTAAAATGGGGCTAATAACTATTGATCATGAGGAATTTAAGCAATTGAAAAATGTTAGAGTATTCCTTCGTGCTCATGGCGAGCCTCCAAGTACTTATGAGATTGCTAAGCAAAATAATATTGAGTTAATAGATGCTTCATGTCCTGTTGTTCTAGGATTGCAGAAGAGAGTTAAGAAGAAATACATTCATCGCCAAGTAGATGATGCTCAGATTGTTATCTATGGTAAGAGAGGACATGCTGAAGTTAATGGACTATTAGGTCAAACTGATGATTCAGCAATAATAATCGAGAGTAAGGATGAGTTGGACAAACTAGATTTCACAAAGAATATCACTCTATTTTCACAAACTACCAAGCCTCTTGATGGATTTTATGAGTTGGGTGATATTATTAAGTCAAAGATGCAAGATGATGCAGTTTTTGAATTTTATGACACTATTTGTCGTCAAGTTTCAAATAGAGTTCCAAATATTCAGGAATTTGCAAAGAAGCATGACATGATTATCTTTGTGGCGGGCGAAAAGAGTTCAAATGGTAAAGTTCTTTTTGCTGAGTGTAAGAAACATAATCCCAATTCATATATAATACACACTCCTGAACAACTTGATCCAAAAATACTAAAGCCCGATATATCAATTGGTATATGTGGAGCAACTTCTACTCCAATGTGGCAAATGGAAGAAATTGGAGAGTTGATTTCCAAGATGATACCAAAATTAGAAATAGAAAAAGCAGCATTTTAATGCTGCTTTTTCTATTATTAGCCTACTTGTCTATAATGAAAAAAATCATATCTTTGCAATCAATTGTATTTAGGCTAAACAACTTGATTTACAAATATATTCATTATGGATTCTAATATAAAATGCATTGGTGTTCTTACCTCAGGGGGAGATGCACCTGGAATGAATGCGGCTATTCGGGCAGTGACACGTGGTGCCATTTTTAATGGTATGCGTGTCTTTGGTATTTATAAGGGTTACAAAGGACTTATACACAACGAGATTGAAGAGTTTAAAACCAATAGTGTGAGTAACATCATTCAGCAGGGTGGAACACTTCTTAAGACTGCTAGATGTGATGAGTTTAAGACTAAAGAGGGTAGAGCAATTGCCTACGAAAACATGATTAAGCATGGAATTGAAGCTTTGGTAGTTATTGGTGGTGATGGCTCATTGACAGGGGCATCAGTTTTTGCGAATGAGTATAATATACCTATTGTGGGCTTGCCAGCTACTATTGATAATGATTTGAATGCAACCGACACAACAATTGGATATGACACTGCGCTGAATACTATCATGGAAGCTATGGACAAAATTAGAGATACTGCAACTTCACACGAACGATTGTTTTTTGTTGAAGTGATGGGTCGTAATTGTGGTTTTTTAGCTCTTAATAGTGCTATAGCTTCTGGTGCAGAAGCTGCCATTATCCCCGAAATAAGTATGGAGAAAGACCAATTGGCTGAACTTATTGAACAGGGCTTTAGAAAGTCCAAAAGCAGTAGTATGGTTTTGGTTGCTGAAAGTGAAATTACGGGTGGTGCACTTAATTTAGCCGAACGTGTCAAGAAGCAATATCCACAATATGATGTTAGAGTAACAATTTTAGGTCACCTTCAGCGAGGAGGTTCACCAACGGCTCAAGATAGAATATTGGCAAGCAGAATGGGGGTTGCTTCTATTCAGGCTCTTATTGAAAATCAAAGAAATGTGATGATAGGTATTCGTGAGAATGATATAACCTACGTACCGTTTAAACGGGCAATAAAAAAAGAACGAGAAATTAGTACCGAATTATTAGAGGTTCTTCGCATGTCATCGATTTGATATAGATTAATTTTATTACATAATTAAAAAGTAGTACATTTGTGCACAAAATCAATTAAATACAAAAAATAAATATGGAATTAACACACATTGAACACATTGGGATAGCAGTAAAAAGTATAGAAGAACAACTTCCTTATTATGAAGGAATATTGGGCTTGAAATGCTATAATATTGAAACAGTTGAAGACCAAAAAGTGAAAACTGCTTTTTTCATGATTGGACAAACAAAAATTGAATTGCTTGAACCAACTAGCGAAGATAGCACAGTAGCCAAATTTATTGAAAAAAGAGGCGAGGGTATTCACCATATTGCTTATGCTACAAAAAGTGTTGAGAAAGCATTGAAAACTGCTGAGGAAAAGGGAGTTAGATTAATAGATACTAAGCCACGTGCTGGTGCAGAAGGACTTCAGATTGCTTTTCTACACCCTAAATCAACAGGGAGCGTACTAACAGAATTGTGCGAGCATCCAGAAAAATAAACTGTAAATATTCACAGTAGTGCTGCTGTTAATAGAGATATTTTGCCACTTTATCATTCATAAAGCTAAATATAATTTATTTTGTGGCTAATCAAAAGCATATCTCATAGCAATAGCACTATTGAATTTATAGAAACAAACAAATTAAAAAAACAAAATTCACAATAAATAATTAATTATATGAGCATCCAACTCGAAAAAGTAAAAGAGCTTATCCAATTAAGAGAAAAAGCTCGTTTAGGTGGTGGTGAGAGAAGAATAGAGTCTCAGCACCTTAAAGGTAAATATACAGCTCGTGAACGTCTTGCAATGCTTCTTGATGAAGGAAGCTTTGAGGAGTTCGATATGTTTGTGGAGCATCGTTGTCACAACTTTGGTATGGAAAAAACTAAATACCTAGGTGATGGTGTTGTAACAGGATATGGAACCATTCAAGGTCGTTTGGTATATGTATTTGCACAAGACTTCACTGTTTCTGGTGGATCGTTATCTGAAATGCATGCACAAAAAATATGCAAGGTAATGGATCAGGCAATGAAGATGGGTGCCCCACTTATTGGTATTAATGACTCTGGTGGCGCACGTATTCAAGAGGGTGTTAATGCATTAGCTGGCTATGCAGAAATTTTCCAACGTAATATACTTGCTTCAGGTGTAATTCCACAAATATCAGGAATTTTTGGTCCTTGTGCAGGTGGTGCAGTATATTCGCCAGCTCTAACTGACTTTAATATTATGACTCAAGGAACTTCATATATGTTCCTTACTGGTCCTAAGGTTGTTAAAACTGTTACGGGTGAAGATGTAACCCAAGAACAATTGGGTGGAGCATCGGTACATACAACTAAGTCTGGTGTTGCACACTTCTCGGCTCAAAATGAAGAAGATGCTATAAAGGTTATTCAACAACTTCTTTCATATATTCCTCAAAATAATATGGAAGAGCCAATTGCTGTTGCTGCAACTGATCCAATTGATAGACTTGAAGATGGATTAAATGAAATAATCCCCGATAGTGCTAACAAGCCATACGATATGTATGAAGTAATTGGAGCTGTTGTTGACCATGGTGAGTTCCTTGAAGTGCATGCCGACTATGCCAAAAATATAATAGTTGGATTTGCTCGTTTCAATGGCCAATCTGTTGGTCTTGTAGCTAATCAGCCAAAGTTCTTAGCAGGAGTGCTTGATATTAATGCATCACGTAAGGCGGCTCGTTTTGTTCGTTTCTGCGATGCCTTTAATATTCCTATTGTAACATTGGTTGACGTGCCTGGTTTCCTTCCTGGAACAGGACAAGAGTATGGTGGAGTTATTGCTCATGGAGCTAAGCTTCTTTATGCTTATGGTGAAGCTACTGTTCCAAAAGTAACGGTTACACTTCGTAAGTCATATGGTGGAGCTCATATCGTTATGGGTTGTAAGCAACTTCGTGGGGATATCAACTATGCGTGGCCAAGTGCTGAAATTGCAGTAATGGGTGGTGATGGTGCTGTAGAAGTTCTTTATAGTAGAGAAATTAAAGCTGAGGCTGATCCTGCTAAACAAAAAGAGGTTCAGGAAGCTAAGAAGAAAGAGTATTCTGACTTGTTTGCAAACCCATACGAAGCAGCTCGATATGGTTATATCGATGACGTTATTGAGCCAAGAAATACAAGGTTCCGTGTTATTAGAGCATTACAACAACTCCAGACTAAAAGGTTGACAAATCCAGCTAAGAAACATGACAATCTTCCATTATAAACAGAAAAAGAAAATGAA
>CAYFSV010000094.1:0-9219 GCA_964345815.1 uncultured Proteiniphilum sp.
GGAATCATAGCGGAATTATTAGTAAATGTTTATTATTCAACACTATAAAGTTACTAATTTTTTCGCTATATTCCTACTTTTAAATGGATTTTCTTACATCGAACTCACGTTAAATAAGTCAGCTTATGGTGCTCGAATATTTAATCTATTTGATGCAATTAATAAAGAGGACATAAACATAAAGCGGGTTCCAGGATACACTAAAGTTAAGCGAAATGATGTGGTAGTATTTCATATGCCACATCCTGATAGTTGGGACAAAATAGAAATGGATATGATGAGATATTACATCAAAAGATGCATAGGTGTATCGGGGGACACTCTCAGGATAGAAGATGGACTTTACTTAATCAACTCTGATACTACACCACAGTATGGTAATTTAGAATCAGAAAACAATTTGCGTAAAACACCTGTAGAAATGTTGCCATCTGGAGTTTATAATACTTTTCCATGGGACTCTACATTAAATTGGAATATTAAAAATTTTGGACCTCTATATATTCCTCGCAAAGGTGATAAAATTGAACTAGATAGAACCAATATCTTACTCTACAAAAAACTAATTGAATGGGAGAGTAATTGCTCCTTAGAAATTAAAAATGATACATTGTATAATGAAAACATTCCCATGATGATATATATATTTAAGCATAATTACTATTTCATGGGTGGCGATAAAGTTGAAAACTCACAGGATTCTAGGTATTGGGGTTTATTGCCAGATGATTTTATTGTAGGAAAAGCTGCATACGTATGGAAGTCTGTTGATCCCTTCTCAAAAAAAATAAACTTAGGCAGGATAATGACTAGGGTTAAATAGTGGTGGTTGTAATATATCTATTTACTAGACACTGTCCCGTTAAGTGTGTAAGTATTTACCTCCTCTGTTTGAAATTTGACCAAATAACATAACTAGTAAATGGTTCCAGCATGTAAATGATTTTATATACTTATTGCCCTCATACTTTTTGACAAACCAATCAAATTTAACTTTAGGAAGAAAACTGCACAGCTGAGTAAAAACATACTGACCTTGATTCATAAACTGACATTTTGATACTTGTTGCAAAAGTAGCAGTTTCTAACCCATAGAGTCAAATATGTATAGATATAACTTTGATTATCAATCTAGTGTGTGATAATCTTTCAACTTTAAGTGAACACTAGTGGAAACGTTTTATTCATCTTTGGGGCAATATTTTTGCATTGGCAATTTGAAAGTATGCAAGCATACTTAAGCCCGATGTCCAACAATATGAGAAGATACAAAAAAAGCACCTACGATAATCGCAAGTGCTTGATTTTAATTGTCGGGATGACAAGATTCGAACTTGCGACCCCTCGCCCCCCAGACGAGTACTCTAAACCGGACTGAGCTACATCCCGAAAATTTACGGATACAAAGATAATCCTTATTTTATATTTATCAAAGTAATCCAATTAAACATTTACTCACTATATCTTTGAATGTTAATTTTTTATTCGTTTATTTGTATTCTAAATATTATAAATAACAACATACATGGTATTTACAGCCAAACAAATTGCAGATTTTCTTAAAGGGGAAATCGTTGGAGACCCAGAGGTTAAGGTTAACAATTTTGCAAAAATAGAGGAGGGAAAACCTCAAACTATTACTTTTCTAGCAAATCCTAAATACACTCATTATATATACGAAACCAAAGCAGATATAGTTTTGGTTAACAATGACTTTGTTGCAGACAAAGAAATTTCAGCTACGCTTATCAAAGTGCCCAATGCATATGCTGCACTAGCCACACTGCTAGAGATGGTAAACAGCCAAGCACCCACAAAGAAAGGTATCGAAGCAATGTCGTTTATTGCAGAATCGGCTACAATAGGCGATGACGCTTACGTAGGCGCCTTTGCATATGTTGGTGAAAATGTAGAAATTGGACACAACTCAAAAATATATCCTCAAGCATACATCGGAGACAATGTTAAGATTGGCTCGGGCGTAACAATATATTCGGGAGCCAAGATTTATCACAATTGCCAAATAGGCAACAACTCGATTATTCACTCAGGGTGCGTAATTGGTTCCGATGGATTTGGATATAGCGAGAAGGAGGGAGTGTATAGCAAAATCCCACAAATGGGAAATGTTGTTGTTGAGGAGGATGTGGAAATTGGTGCCAACACCACAATAGACAGAGCCGTGATGGGCTCCACTATTATTCGTAAGGGAGTAAAACTTGACAATCTCATCATGGTTGCCCATAATAGCGAGATTGGCAAAAACACTGTAATGGCAGCCCAAGTGGGTATTGCCGGCTCAACAAAGATTGGAGAAAACTGTGTTTTAGGCGGACAAGTGGGCATCGGCGGACACATAACAATTGGCGACAGAACTCAAGTGGCAGCTCAATCAGGCATAATAAGCAATACGCCAGCCGATTCACAATTGATGGGCTCACCTGCATACAATATCAAAAATCATATGAGATCAGCAGTAGTATTACCTAAACTACCCGATATTTATAGACAGATTACAGCACTTGAAAGAGAACTGAAAGAGATAAAAGAACAGATTAGTAAAAAATAGAGGGCGTTTTTACTAAAAAAATATAAGTTGGACATAAATCATTCGTTTTCAACAACAAATGATATTATCTTTGTCCCACATGTCATCCATACAAATATATTAAAATGGTGAAACAAAGAACTTTAAAGCAGAGCTTTACACTTAGTGGACAGGGTCTTCACACTGGACACAAAATAGAAATAACATTCAATCCAGCACCCACCGATTTTGGTTATAAGATTAAGAGGATTGACTTGGAAGAACAGCCAATAATTGAAGCTTTGGCTGAAAATGTAGTAAATACACAGCGAGGCACAGTTTTAGGGAAGGATAATGTTACTGTAAGCACAGTGGAACACGCATTCTCAGCCCTATATGCATATGGCGTAGACAACTGTCTTGTAGAAGTTAATGCACCTGAGTTTCCAATACTTGATGGGAGCGCAATAGAATATATAAATAAACTTGAAGAGGTAGGGATTGAGAAGCAGGACAAAGATAAAGACATCTTTGTGGTGCGAGAAAAAATGGAAGTATATGACCCAGAAACAGGCTCAAAGTTAACTCTGCTACCAGATGATTGCTTCTGTATCAACTCTAGCATTGAGTTTGATTCGCAATATATTCCTAATCAATATGCAAGCATTGATTCACTAGACAATTTTAAAACAGAAATTGCTCCTGCACGAACTTTCGTGTTCGTAAGAGAGCTTCAAAAGCTTAGGGAGCTTGGACTAATAAAAGGGGGCAACCTCGATAATGCAATTGTCATATATGAGCGCAAGCTACCTCAAAATGAACTAAACGATATTGCAGATGCACTAAATGTACCACACGTTGATGCAAACCACTTGGGCTATTTGAATAAGAGAGACCTCTCATTTCCTAATGAGCCTGCAAGACACAAAATATTGGACATTGTGGGTGATATGTCGCTCGTTGGAAAACCAATTCAGGGCAGAATCATTGCGTCACGACCTGGACATAAAATCAATAACAAGCTAGCACGACTAGTGCGCAAAGAGATTAGAAACAAAAATAAGGTTCCATACTATGATCCAAAGAAGGAGCCACTAATGGATATCAACAGAATTAAAGAGTTGTTGCCTCACAGATATCCTATACTGATGGTTGATAAGATTATAGAAAAGACCGATACATGCATTGTTGGGATAAAGAACGTGACTAATAATGAACACTTCTTTACGGGACACTTTCCCGAAGAACCCGTTATGCCTGGAGTTCTTCAAATTGAGGCTATGGCACAAACTGGAGGATTGTTGGTTCTTTCAGGTCTTGATGAGCCAGAGAGATATTCAACCTACTTTTTAATGATTGACGGTGTAAAGTTTAGAAATAAGGTTGTGCCAGGCGACTCTGTCATATTCAAAGTTGAATTAACAAGCGAACTAAGACGAGGCATTGCAACAATGAGGGGGGTTGCATTTGTTGGAAACAAGATTGTTTCTGAAGCCCATTTCACTGCTCAAATTATAAAGAATAGATAAACCACACAATAATATAAATCTATGAGTACTATTTCACCTATGGCTTTTGTTCATCCAGAAGCCCAGCTAGGAAGCAACGTTGTAGTTGAGCCATTTGCATACGTTGACAAAAATGTAGTGATTGGGGACGGAACAATTATCATGCCCAATGCAACTATCCTGCCAGGAGCAAGAATTGGTGCAAACTGCACAATCTTCCCTGGAGCCACAATATCTGCAATTCCACAAGATTTAAAGTTTGCTGGAGAAGAAACAGTGGCTATTATTGGTGACAACACAACAGTCAGGGAGTGCGTGACAGTAAATCGAGGTACTGCCTCTAGAGGCTCTACCGTAGTGGGCAATCACTGCTTATTGATGGCTTATAGCCACGTTGCTCACGATTGTGTGTTAAAAGATTACGTGATATTGGGCAACAGCACACAACTAGCAGGCGAAGTGGAAATTGACGATTTCGCTATAATAAGTGGTGGAACATTGGCTCATCAGTTCACACGAATTGGAGCTCACACAATGATACAAGGTGGTTCAAGAATTCCTAAGGATGTTCCTCCCTACACAATGGTGGGACGAGAGCCACTAACTTATGTAGGACTTAACTTTGTGGGTTTGAGAAGAAGAGGCTTTAGTAGCGAAGTTATAAACTTAATCCAAGATACTTATAGATACATCTATCTATCAGGTCTTAACACTACACAAGCACTTGAAAAGATAGAAGAGGAACTACCCGAAACAAAGGAGAAAAGGGGAATCATCGACTTTATTAAAAGCTCAACCAGAGGAATCATTCGTGGCAATATGGATGGTTAATGTTTCAATACCTATTAGAGACAAAAACAGTATGAATAACATATATTTTCCAGCAGAATGGCATAGCCAGTCTGCTGTGATGATTACATGGCCTCACGCCAATTCGGATTGGGCTGATATATTAGATGAGGTTGAGGATTGCTATATTTCATTGTCAAAGGAAATTTCAAAGAGGCAAAGATTAGTAATTGTTTGCAATAACGAGAATGCAGTTCTAAAACATTTTTCGGACAGAGAAAAACACAACATTTTAACCTACGAAATTGATAGCAACGACACATGGGCAAGAGATCATGGTCCAATTTCGGTTTATATAAATAACAGACCTACAATATACGACTTTGGATTTAATGGATGGGGATTGAAATTTGCCTCAAATCTTGACAATCAAATAACAAATAGACTTTTCAGCAACAAATTATTTAATAAGGATGTTGATTATATTAGTAGACTAGACTTTATATTAGAAGGTGGAGCAATAGAATCGGACGGTAAGGGTACTATACTAACCACTTCACAGTGTTTGTTGGCACCCAATCGAAATCAGCCTATGTCAAAAGAGGAAATAGAGGATTATCTATTAAGCACATTTGGTCTTAAAAGAGTTTTGTGGCTAAATCACGGCTTTCTAGTTGGCGACGACACTGATAGCCATATCGATACTTTGGCTAGATTTTGTGCCGAAAACACAATTGCCTACGTGGCTTGTGATGACGAGCAGGACGAACATTATGCTGAATTAAAGAAAATGGAAGAAGAGCTGAGAACATTCCGTACTACGGATGGAAGTCCATACACCTTAATTCCTTTGCCCATGGCAGACAAGGTGATTCATGATGACGAAAGGCTACCTGCCACTTATGCAAACTTCCTTATTCTAAACAATGCTGTATTGATGCCTACATACGCTTCCGAAAGGGATGAGGAAGCAAAAAGGCAACTTGAAAAAGCATTTCCACAGTACGAAATTGTGGGAGTTGACTGTCGTCCACTTATAAAACAACATGGATCACTTCATTGCATAACTATGCAAATACCAGAAGGATTTATATAAAACAAACAATAAAAGAACCTGGAAATGAAAGTAGGTATAATACAACAATCAAATACAAGCAATCGTGAAGATAATGTAGCTCGACTTAGTGCTAAGATTCATGATTTGGCTAGAGATGGTGCAGAACTAATTGTTATGCAAGAGCTGCACAATGGATTGTACTTTTGTCAAACAGAGGATACAGATATTTTTGATCAAGCAGAGACCATCCCTGGATATTCAACAGAAGTTTTTGGCAAAATTGCCAAAGAAACAAAAACTGTAATTGTACTATCTTTATTTGAGAAACGAGCAGCTGGGCTATATCATAACACCGCAGTGGTAATTGAAAAAGATGGAACAATAGCAGGAACATATAGGAAAATGCATATCCCAGATGACCCAGCATATTACGAAAAATTTTATTTCACACCTGGTGATATAGGATTTCAACCAATAGAGACATCAGTTGGCAAACTGGGAGTATTAGTTTGCTGGGACCAATGGTATCCCGAAGCAGCAAGACTAATGGCTATGAATGATGCCGAAGTACTAATATATCCTACTGCTATTGGATATGAATCATCGGATACTGACGATGAAAAGAATCGCCAGAAAGATGCTTGGATTACTGTGCAAAGAGGGCATGCCGTAGCAAATGGACTTCCTGTTATTTCTGTAAACCGCACTGGATATGAACCCGATCCATCTGGACAAACCAAAGGCATATCATTTTGGGGAAATAGCTTTGTTTGTGGTCCTCAAGGTGAATTTTTGTGGCAAGGAGGAGAAAGCGAGATGACACAAATAGTAGAGATAGACAAAGAGCGCACGGAGAATGTACGTCGCTGGTGGCCCTTCTTCCGAGACAGAAGAATTGATGCATTTGAGGATATAACAAAGAGATGGGGTAAATAGAAACTTTCAACTCTATGAAAGAGGTTTATGTTTTAATTGCTTTATTTGCTATTAAATTGCTATTTAGTTTAAATCTATTTGCACAACAAAAGGGCAAAGCCACATTCTATTCTGACAGATTTCATGGTAGAAAGACATCAAGTGGCGTTCCTTATCACAAGGATAGCCTTACATGTGCACATAGAACATACCCATTGGGCACAATGCTAGAGATTACAAATCCGGGCAATGGAAAAAAAGTGATAGTTGAGGTTAACGATAGAGGTCCTTATGCTAGAGGCAAGATAGTTGACCTTTCCTATGCTGCAGCTCATCAACTTGGCATAATCAGACAGGGAGCGGCAACCGTTATAATAAAAGAGTGGGAATTTATCAAGCATATGCCTATTGAGTTTGACTTACTAAGTCCCACCCTATTGCCTATTTCTCACATTCCCGACAAACATTATTATATTGATAAAGCAAAAGTGCTGAAGTGAAATACCTCAGCACTTTTTTATTCATTAATTTTCATTTGAAAAAGAGTAGGGATAATCTGCTTTATCTATTCCTCTTTTCATATTAGGGGTGTCAGACATTTTTATATCAATAACCGCTCCATTCATTAAGTCATCATGAGTTACAAAATTCTTAGTACTTAACTTACCATTAATCTTGTACTCATCAATATATCTAGTGGTTTTGTTATTCCCTGGCGAATTAACTTCGATTTTCTTTCCATTTTCAAGATGTATAGTCATCTTTTCAAATAGGGGTGAACCAAGTACATACTCATCGCCACCAGGGCACACAGGATAGAAGCCCATCGCTGAAAACACATACCAAGCCGATGTTTGCCCATTATCCTCATCACCACAATATCCATCGGGATTAGGTGTATATAGTTTTTCCATCACCTCGCGTGCCCAATACTGAGACTTCCATGGTTCGCCCGCATAGTTATAAAGATATACCATGTGCTGAATAGGCTGATTACCATGTGCATATTGTCCCATATTCATTATTTGCATCTCTCTTATCTCATGAATAGGAAAACCATAATAACTATCATCAAATATTGGAGGCATTTTAAACACAGAGTCAAGCATGTTTACAAACTCATGTTGCCCTCCCATCAGGTCAATCAACCCTTGGGGATCATGAAACACCGACCAAGTATAATGCCAGCTATTGCCCTCAGTAAATGCATCACCTCATTTGGTGGGGCTAAATGGTGATTGAAACGTTCCATCTTCATTTTTACCTCTCATAAGTTTATGCTCTGGTGAATATAAATTACGATAGTTTTGACTACGTCTTGCGTATAGGTCTATCTCCTCTTGAGGTCGTCCAAGTTCTTTTGCAAGTTTATAGATTGCCCAATCAGCATAAGCATACTCTAGTGTGCGAGCTGCATTCTCATGAATACCTACATTATATGGCACATAACCCAATTTATTGTAGTATTCATGCCCAGCTCGTCCTGTTGACGACACTGTAGGGTGAACATTTTCTGCACCATGAATCATTGCTTCATAAAGTGTTTCAATATCATATCCACGCAATCCTTTCAGATAAGCATCTGCCACAATGGAAGCAGAGTTATTACCAATCATAATGCCTCTATGTCCAGGGCTTGCCCACTCTGGTAGGAATCCGCTCTCATTATAGGTATTAACCAACCCCTCTTGTATTTCAACATTGATTGATGGATACACTACATTTAGCAATGGAAACAATGCCCTGAATGTATCCCAAAAACCAGTATCGGTGTACATATATCCTGGAAGAACTTCTCCATTGTAGGGGCTATAATGAACTATATCACCATTGGCATCAACTTCATAAAACTTACGTGGAAATAGGGTTGACCTATACAGTGTAGAATAAAAGGTGCGTTTGTTATCTATATTTCCATCCTCCACCTCAATCTTTCCAAGAACCTCATTCCATGAGTCCCTACCCTCTTGCTTTACAGACTCAAAAGTTTTACCCTCAATTTCTTTAAGATTTTGCCATGCCTGTTCATAACTTATGAATGACGAAGCCACGCGAGCTTGCACTTTGTCACCTCGCTTAGTATCAAAAACAACAATTGCACCAGCGTGGTTGTCTTCAACATTCAAAAGAGTATCATCAACTTCACCATTTTTCACTCCATAGTTTGAGTTAAATGGTCTGTCGAACTCAACTACAAAGTAGTTTTTAAAATTATCAGGCACCCCTCCGCTGTTTCTTGTTGTGTATCCTACAATAGCATTTTTTTCTGGAAGTATCTCTATTGCAGAACCTCTATCAAAGGCATCAATCACCACCACAGCCTTGTCTGTTTCGGGATATGTAAACTGAAAAACAGCGGCTCGTTCAGTTGGTGTTATTTCTGTAGTAACATCATAATCGGCAAGATAAACACTATAATAATA
>CAYFSV010000095.1:0-9064 GCA_964345815.1 uncultured Proteiniphilum sp.
TTACTCTTCCTGACGTTGTGAAGATCAATTCTTCACTGAATATTAGTCTTTCTGACGTTGTGAAGATCAATTCTTCACTGAATATTAGTCTTCATGACGTTGTGAATATCAATTCTTCACTGAATATTAATCTTCATGATGTTCTGAATATCAATTCCTCACTGAATATTAATCTTTCTGATGTTGTGAATAACTATTCTTCACTGAAAATTAGCCTTCCTGATGCTTGGTAGCATTACTATTCTTTATTTGATAGAGTCTTTGTTTGCGTCTAGTTGTTTTATCTTCTTTAAGTATTCATAGGTTTGTCGTTGTGCTCTAATTGGAGATTGGTTAGCCCCTCTTAGTGCCTCTTTTTTAAATATATTCTCAAGATTTTCGTTTACCCACACCGAACTAGTGTTGTCTGATAATTGGATGTTTAGAATATCGATAATCTCTCTCTTTATATTGTTATCAAGAATTGGGAAAGCAACCTCTATTCGCCTATGCAGATTGCGTGACATCCAGTCGGCTGAGGTGAGATACAGGTTTTCTTGCCCCATATTATGAAAATACCATATTCGACTATGCTCCAAATATGAGTCCACAATCCTTGTTATCTTTATATTCTTGCTATATTCTTGTTCTGGAATTAAACAGCAAATGCCTCTAATAATTAAATCAATCTCTACGCCAGCCTCACTGGCTCTATATAATGAGTTTATCATCTCTTTGTCTTCGAGACTATTTAGTTTTATAATAATCCTGCCTCTTTTTCCATTGATGACATGTTCTATCTCTTGTTCTATCATCTTATTAATCTCCGAAATCATATTGAATTGGGCTACCAATAGATTGTTGAAGGTTTTTTGCTGTCCTTTTCCCTCTAGAATATTAAAAACCTCATCTATTTCTTCAATAATATCCGTGTTTGATGTCAACAATCCTTTGTCAGAATATATTCTTGCTGTTTTTTCATTAAAATTGCCTGTCCCTAGATATGCATATCCCTTGATTGGTTTTTCTGGATCATTGCTTCTTTTTCTTACATAGGCAAGCTTTGCGTGTACCTTTAGCCCGGGGAGACTATATATTATTTTTATTCCTGCTTGCTGCATTAGCTCTGACGAGAAGTAGTTGTTCTCTTCATCAAATCGTGCTTTTAGCTCAACAAACACCGTGACTTTCTTTCCGTTCTTAGCGGCACTTATTAAGCTGTTGATTACAGCCGAGTTTTCGGCAACTCTATATTGGGTTACTTTAATTTCCAACACCTTGGGGTCGAATGCAGACTGCATTAAAAAACGTATCAGGTAGTCAAACGATTGATAAGGAAAATGTAGCAGTACGTCTTGTTTTCTGAGCACTCGTAGGATAGAAGAATTGCCTTCAAATTCGGGAGCCCTAAGTGGTTTTGGTAGATTTTGCTTCAATCTATCACCAATAGGATTGGGGAGGCTAATCAAATCAGCCAAATTTAGATATTTGTATCCCCTTAATAGTTCCTCTTCTTCAATTTCGTAAACTTCACGTAAATATTGAAGAAAATAGTCAGGCATCTCTTTGTCGTATTGAAAGCGTGTTACGGCGCCAATTTTCCTTCTTCTTACCTTGTTTAAAATCTTATTGGCTATATCTCTTTCCTCCTCATTCCCTAAAGAAAAGTCGGCATCTCTAGAAATTTTTATGCTATAACATTCAATAATATCATAGCCAGGAAAAATGCTCTCAAGATTTGATTTTATTACATCGTCAATAAACATTATGTAGTGCCTATCTTCGTAGCTAGGTAGCTCAATGAAACGAGGTAGCTGATCGTGAGGGATTTTCATTAGAGCATAAGTTATTTCATTATTTGGGCTTTTGCTCTTTTTTCTTGCTTTCCTGTTCAATGAAATTGCTAGATAGATGTGGTTGTCAAGTATGAACGAGTTGATATGACCCTTTTGAATAATCATGGGTTGTAAGAAAGGAAACACCTCTTCGTTAAAATATTTCTCTACAAACGATTTATGAAATGTTTCTATCTTATCTGTTTGATATAATATGATACCCTCTTTTTCGAGGCTTGGTAGTATCATGTTGTTGAATATGTGATAATACTCTTTCTCTTGCCTTACAACTTCGGCATTTATCTCTATAAGGGTATCGAGTGCTTCTTCTATAGATTCGTCTCGTTTTATACTCTTTAGAATTGAGCTGTGATATCCTGAGACCCTGACCTTATAAAACTCTTCAAGATTTGATGAATATATGGATAGGAACTTTATTCGTTCATAAATTGGTAGTGTGTCATCTTTTGCCTCTAAGAGGACTCTATAGTTGAAAGATAGCCAACTAATGTCTCTCTTAAAATATTTGTATGGTAATTCCCTCATATTAGATGCTGTTAAGTATTGTTACTTCAATAATAACAATAAAAATAATAACTTTGTTGTAACAAAACAAATGAGATGAAGAAAATAGGACTAATATCCGATACACACGGCATGTGGGATGATAAATTTTATGAGCATTTTAAAGATTGTGATGAGATATGGCATGCTGGTGATATCGGTTCTTTGGAGCTGGCAGATAAGTTTGCAGATTTTAAGCCCTTTAGGGCTGTCTATGGAAATATTGATGATGCTTCCGTCAGGGTTGCATATCCCAAGAGTCATCGTTTTGTGGTGGAGGGGGTTGATGTGTTTATGACGCATATTGGGGGCTATCCAGGAAGATACAATTCTGATGTATTAAAGGAGTTTAGGTTGAGACCCCCACAATTGTTTATTTGTGGACACTCGCATATTCTTAAAGTTATTTATGATAAAAACTTCAACTGCTTGCATATGAATCCTGGAGCCGCAGGTGTTTATGGTATTCATCAAGTGAGAACTCTGTTGCGCTTTGTGCTTGAAAAAGGAAATATCAAGGATTTAGAAATAGTTGAGATGAAGAGGTAGCACTAGAATATTAGCACAATCCCAATTACTCCAATAAGTATTAATACTGTTCCTATTGATTTATTTATGGCAATAAGCCCTTTTCTATTAAAGTGCTTGCGCAGGTTTGATACTATAAGGCTTAGTGTAAACCACCATGACAAAGCACCTATTGCTATTGAGGCTAATGATATTCCAATACCTGCAATGCCTAGTTCCACAGGATTGTAGTGAAATCTAGCAAACAGAGTTATAAATACTATTAGAATTGCAACGTTAGAGAGTGTGAAGAGAAAAGATGACACATAATCTTTTATATATCTTGTGTCTCCATTATTAAGATTGGGTGTCCAACCTTTTAGAGGGTTGCTTCTGAAAACCTTGTATCCAAATATTATTAGTACTATACTTCCAATAATTTGAAGAACTATTTCGTTATTGGTGAAAAAATCTTCAACAATGCTTATACCAGCTACCATTATTAAGGCATAAATCAAGTCGGAAGTCATAGCTCCCAAGCCAGTAAAGAAACCATGCCATCTTCCTCTGTTTAGAGTTCGCTGGACACAAAGTATGCCAATAGGACCCATTGGAGCAGAGACTAAAATGCCTATAATAAAACCTTTAATAATAAATTCGAGCATGATTTTTGTTTATCGATTTTGATGCAATCGATTAATAAAGATGCAAAGATACTAATCGCAATTCAAACGGACAAAAAATGAATAAACTTCTGTTAATCCACTACTTTTGATTAACTTTGCGAGCGAAATACAATAACTTGTAATCCATATGATAATATTTTTCAAAACTCCACAACAAAGTTTAGTAGCTGTTGAAACTGATGTGTCACTTTCTAGCGAATCTGTTGAAAAACTAAATTGGCTTATGGGTGAAGCCAACATGCTGAATGAGTCAGATATTGAGGGGATTTTTGTTGGTCCTCGACGTGAAATGATTACTCCTTGGAGTACTAGTGCCGTAGAAATTGTGCAAAATATGGGGATCTCTAATGTCACAAGAATGGAGGAATATTTTCCTGCTGATGACTCGAATCCAGAATATGACCCAATGTTGCAACGTGTATATAGAGGCTTAAATCAAAATATATTTGCAATTGAGGGTAGCCCCGAACGCATAAGGGAGATTGATAATATTGATTTATATAACGAACAAGAGGGGCTTGCTCTAAGTGGTGAGGAGGTTCAATACCTAAAAGATGTGAGCACTAAAATTGGGCGAAAGCTTACAGATAGTGAAGTTTTTGGTTTCTCGCAGGTGAACTCTGAGCACTGCCGACATAAAATATTTAATGGAAAGTTTATTATTGATGGTGTTGAGAAAGAGAGTTCTCTATTTCAGCTTATAAAAAAGACATCAAAGATTAATCCTAATAATCTTATATCTGCATATAAGGACAACGTTGCTTTCAATTTAGGGCCGATAATAGAGCAGTTTGCTCCCTTGAGTGGAGATAAGGCTGATTTTTTTGCTACTCGTGAAATTGAGAGTGTTATATCTCTAAAAGCTGAAACACATAATTTCCCCACAACAGTGGAGCCATTTAATGGTGCTTCAACTGGAACTGGAGGAGAAATACGTGACAGACTAGCTGGGGGCAAGGCTTCGCTACCATTGGCAGGAACAGCTGTGTATATGACCTCATATCCGAGAATGGAAGAGGGACGTAGATGGGAAAATGTTCTGCCAGAGAGACCATGGCTTTATCAAACTCCTGAAGAGATTTTGATTAAAGCATCTAATGGTGCTTCAGATTTTGGAAACAAGTTTGGGCAACCTCTAATTACTGGGTCTGTATTGACATTTGAACATGCCGAAAATTATAAAAAGTTTGGCTTCGACAAGGTTATCATGCTTGCAGGTGGTATTGGTTTTGCAGCAAAGGATAATGCTCTGAAAGGAATTCCTGAGCCTGGTGAGAAGGTGGTGGTGATGGGTGGCGACAACTATCGTATTGGTATGGGTGGTGGTGCTGTTTCATCTGTAAACACTGGTGAATACTCTTCAGGAATAGAGTTGAATGCCGTTCAAAGATCTAATCCTGAGATGCAAAAGCGTGTGGCTAACGTGATAAGAACATTATCTGAATCGGGTGACAACCCTATAGTGTCAATTCATGACCATGGTGCGGGAGGTCACTTGAACTGTCTTTCGGAACTTGTGGAAGATACAGGTGGTGTAATTCATCTGGATAAACTTCCTAGTGGAGATCCAACATTATCAGCTCGTGAGTTGGTGGGAAATGAAAGTCAGGAGCGAATGGGCTTACTTGTAAGAGAAGAAGATTTAGATAGAATTAAAAAAATAGCTGATCGTGAGCGCGCTCCATTTTATGTTGTTGGAGAAACAACAGGAGATGACAGACTTGTTTTTGAAGAAGCTGATGGTGAAAAGGCTATTGATATGACTTTGGAAGATTTCTTCGATAAGTCGCCCAAAACAGTAATGACTGATAGTACAGTTGAGGAAACATATGAGACTGCTGAATATAATTTAGCAGACCTTGGATTATATATTGAGAACGTATTGAAGTTGGAAGCCGTAGCATGTAAGGATTGGCTAACTAACAAGGTGGATAGATCGGTAACTGGAAAAGTGGCAAGGCAACAAACACAAGGTGAAATTCAATTACCATTGAGTGACTGTGGTGCTGTAGCTCTAGATTATAGAGGATATGCTGGTGTTGCTACGTCTATCGGACATGCTCCACAAGTAGCTATGATTGATTCTGCAGCAGGCTCGGTTATGGCAGTTTCTGAGGCACTAACGAATATTGTGTTTGCTCCTTTGGCAGAGGGATTGAAAAGCGTTTCTCTAAGCGCTAACTGGATGTGGCCTAGCCGAAATGCGGGTGAAGATGCCAGATTATATAAAGCTGTAGAAGCTTGTTCTGATTTTACTTCTGAGTTGGGCATTAATATCCCTACGGGTAAAGATTCATTATCGATGACTCAACAGTACGGCGATGAAAAGGTGTTTTCGCCAGGAACCGTTATTGTGTCGGCTGCAGCAGAGGTTAGTAATATACGAAAGATTGTTTCGCCAACATTAGCATATATAAAAGGCACATACTTATATTATGTGGACTTCTCTTTTGATTCATTGAAGCTGGGTGGTTCTGCATTCTTGCAAACACTGGGTAAAGTGGGAGATGAAGCACCATCAGTTAATGATGCTGAATATTTTAAAAATGCATTTGCTGCAATCCAAGAGTTGATAAATCGTGGTTTGATTATTGCTGGTCATGATGTTTCGGCTGGGGGATTAGTTACAACCTTATTGGAGATGAGCTTTGCTAACCCTAAAGGGGGAATAGATGCTCGTTTGAATAAGTTGAGACATTCAGATTTAATTAAAATATTATTTGCTGAAAATCCTGGTGTGGTTGTTCAAGTGAAACACCATCATTTGGTTGAGAAGATATTGAATGACTATGGTGTTGGTTTTGCAATAATTGGAAGACCAATTGAAGAACGCAAACTAAAAATATCGAAGGATGAGTTTTCACAGGAGTTTGATATTGATGAATTGCGCGATGTTTGGTATCATACTTCATATTTATTTGATAAAAAACAAACTGCCGGAGACTTGGCTACAGCTAGGTTTGAAAATTATAAGAATCAACCTCTTAGCTTTAATATTCTTCCTGAATTCTCAGGCAAGTTTACTGATTTAGGTCTAAACCCTGATAGAAAAGAGCGATCGGGATTGACTGCTGCTATTCTTCGTGATCAAGGTAGTAATGGTGAGCGTGAAATGGCTTACTCATTGTTCTTAGCTGGTTTTGATGTTAAAGATATTCATATGACTGATTTGACATCGGGTAGAGAAACGCTTGAAGATGTTGATTTTGCAGTATTCACTGGTGGCTTCTCTAATTCAGATGTTTTTGGATCGGCTAAGGGATGGGCTGGTGGAGTATTATATAATGATAAAGCAAAAACGTCTATTGAGAACTTTTATTCACGAAAAGATACATTGAGTTTAGGAGTATGCAATGGCTGTCAGCTTTTGATGGAACTAGGCTTGGTTTATCCTGAGATGGGTAAAGATCACCCTAAAATGAAGGAAAATAAATCAGGAAAGTTTGAATCGGCATTTGTTAGTGTTGAGATACCACAAAATGAGTCTGTGATGCTAAAATCACTTGGAGGAAGCAGACTTGGCATTTGGGTTGCTCATGGTGAGGGTAGATTTGAGCTATCGGGTGAAGAGTCTAAATACAATATCTCTGCTAAATATATTTATGATGAATACCCTGGTAATCCGAATGGTTCTGATTTCAATGCCGCTGCAGTATGCTCTGCTGATGGTCGTCATTTGGCAATGATGCCGCATTTAGAGCGTACCATCTTCCCATGGCAAAATGCTTATTATCCTTATGAGTATCGCAAGCATGATGTTACTCCATGGATGGAGGCTTTTGTGAATGCAAGAGAGTGGATAAAAAATAATAAGGGATAAATAGTATAAAATATAAGGGCTGTAAGTAGTAACTATTGATTTGGTTAAACTTGCAGCCTTTTTTATTGTATATATAATAAATAACGAATAGATATATAATGAAATCTGTAGTATTCGAATATGAGATGAAAGTGCGTGACTATGAGTGTGATGCGCAAGGACATGTGAACAATGCAAATTACCAACACTATTTTGAGGTTACAAGGCATGAGTTTCTTGAGAAATGTGGGCTAAACTTTTTTGATTTACATAATAAGGGGATTGACGCAGTTGTTTCGAGAGTTGAAATTAGATATAAAACTCCATTAATTGGTATGGATAAGTTTATGTGTACAGTAAGGCTGGAGAAAGTAAGTCTGAAATATATATTCCATCAGCAAATCATTCGCTTATCTGACAATAAAGTGTGTGCAATTGGTAAAATCGAAGTCGTTAATCTAGTTAATGGCAAACTATCTAATCCAGATATCTTTGATGAAGCTTTTAAAGATTACTTGTGATTGAGAATGTAATAGTCTAATAAATACCTTGTTTAAATACTAGAAACATGATTACCGAGAAAACCTTATATCAAGTAGCTCTTACAAAAATAAAAGGAGTGGGTGTGTCGCTTGCAAAAGCACTAATACAAATTGTTGGTGATGAAGAGGCTGTTTTTAAAGAAAGCAGAAGAGCCTTAGAGAAAATACCTCGTATATCTTCTAATCTTATAGATGAAATACGAAGCTCGACTGTGATGGAGCTTGCTCAAAAGGAAGTTCAGTTTATAGAGAAAAACAAAATAAGAGCGCTGTTTTTTACTCATCCTGACTATCCACAAAGATTGACATCATGTATTGATGCACCAATTATATTGTATGACAAAGGGAATATTGACTTCAACAGAAACAAAGTAATAAGTATTGTGGGCACAAGAAATGCAACAAGATACGGTCGCGATTTTTGTGATAATCTTATAGAAAAGATAGCATCAGATCATCCAGATATGTTGATTGTAAGTGGCTTAGCTTATGGAATAGATATATGTGCTCATCGAGCAGCTATAAGCAATAGTGTGTCAACTGTTGCTGTTTTGGCTCATGGATTGGATCGAATATACCCACATGTTCATCGGAGTACTGCAATAGATATGCTTGAAAATGGTGCTCTATTAACGGAGTTTCCGAGTGAGACAAATCCTGATAGATTTAATTTTGTGAAGCGAAATAGGATTGTTGCCGGTATGTCTGATGCTGTTATTGTGATAGAATCTGCTGCAAAGGGTGGATCGCTAATCACTGCTGATATAGCTAATTCTTATTTTAGAGAAGTTTTTGCTGTCCCTGGCAGAGTTTCTGATAAGGAATCTGAGGGATGCAATAAACTGATATCTAGCAATAAGGCTATCTTATTACAAGATACTAAGGATCTTTATATGCAAATGGGGTGGACAGTAGATCAGAACTCCAAAAACCCTGTTCAAAGGGAATTGTTTATTGATTTGACAGAAGATGAGGAGAGGATATTTAGAGTTCTGAGTGATGGTGAGCCTAAACAGGTTAATATGATTTCGTTAGAACTTGATACTCCTGTTGCAGATTTGTTTTTCACACTATTAGAACTTGAAATGAAAGGAATTGTAAGAGCTTTACCTGGTGGAATGTACAAAATAATGTAAATCCAGTTTTATAATA
>CAYFSV010000096.1:0-8805 GCA_964345815.1 uncultured Proteiniphilum sp.
ATCAAATTGGTTAAAAGTTTACAACTAACAAAACAATGAGTTTTATCGTAGCGCAACCCAGCGGTAATACTCATTGTCAATATTTAAAATAATATTAACGGGTGCTAAAATTAAAAGTTTATGAAAAAGTTAAGTAAGATCAAACTGTTAAATGCAGTAGTGTTAGAAAACAGTGAGATGAAAGCTATTTATGGCGGTAGTGGTAGTGGCGGCAATGGTGATTGTGATACTCATGGATCAACTTGTTCGGGGAAGTGTTATATTAGCGGAACTCTCTATGAAGGTAATTGTGAGTGGATAGAAATTACGGGAGGATTAGGAGGCGGAGCCAAAATTTGCGGTTGCGTTAGGATTGTTTCATAAGCACTAATTCAGGGAGTAATACGTATTACTCCCTGAATTAAAATAATGTCAAAATTACAATTAACTGACTTTTAGTAATGATGTAACAAATTTATTGGAATAGAAATTATGGAAAAATACTATATTTATTTTTTAGGAATATTATTCTACACTTTTTCTCAGCAAGTTGCCGGACAATGTTACTTGAATCTAAATCTTAAAGGGAAAAAATATGATACTTTATGTCTTATTATTCAAACCGATAGAAGCCATAAAATAAAGGGCGAAAGTGATGATAAACAAAATTGGTTATTCTTATATCCGGACACAGTTTATGATCAACATAAATATATGGAGATTGAATTTTTGGAAAATGACACCCTCGTTCATTTATTAAGCTTCCGCATTCCTTTTAATCAAGATACGTTGAAAATCGGAAGTTTTTCAGTCGGGAAACACTCGCATATCAACGCCTATTATATTGAGACCGAAAAGCAAAGTAAAGTTCCTTTTATGCACTTTAAAGATTACATAAATGATGCATTTCTTGTAGCTCCGGATAATGACTTGGAATTGTTGACAACCGCCGAGGCAATGCATAAAGGATATAGCATGTTTGACAGAAGTAGGGATTCATTGACATATAATGAACGGTTAAAGAATTATATCTATTTTACAGCCAAAAACCCTTCGTCTCATTATCTGATTTCAAGTCTCCATTCAACTTTGAGTTTTTATAAAGACACAGAAGATATTAAAAAAATATTTTTTTTATTCTCGGATGATAACAAAAATTCGCATTATGGGAAAAAGATACAAGATTTTTTAAATATGACTTTTTTTGAGAATTCGATATTACCTGCTTGGGATAATTCAGATTTAGAGCCGATTATAGTAGACAGTACAAAATTCAATCTGATTGTTTTTTCGGCGTCATGGTGTGGCCCTTGTCATAAACAAATACCTAAGCTGAAAAAAGTGAATAATGAATTGCAAGATAGACTTAACATAGTGTATGTGTCCATTGATGAATCTAAAACTGTGGAAGAATGGAAGCAGTTAATGATAAAAGAGAAAATTCCTTGGCGTAGTCTTTTAGGGGCTGATAACATAAAAGTATTGAAGAATAAATATTTCATTCAATCAATACCCTTAGCATTTCTGGTTTTTCCGAATGGTCAGATGGAACGGTTGAAACTATATGAAGAAAGTGACATAAAGAGAATTTATTCTGCTGTTAATACAAATTAAATCCTATGTTTAGTTTATTTCTAAGTGGTATTTCTTATAGGTTTACACCACTGTAAAGAAATTTTTGACAAGTGGTTTGAAAACGGTAAGTCCAACAAAGAGGAATTCTTTAAAGCCTATCCCGTAGATATTACAAGGGAAGAAGTGATAGAGGAATTTATATTGCATGAGCGCTGGAAAGAGCAATCCGGCTTGAGAGCCACACCCACTATTCTGGTTAATGGTTATAAGTTGCCGGACAATTTTAAGATTGAGGATATCATGTATATCACAAGAATATAATCCAGAGTAATTAGATTTTAAGAAAAACGAAGAAACGAAAAACAATGAGTCTTATCGTAGCGCACCCCAACGGTAATACTCATTGTCAAATATTTAATATAATATTAATGGGTGCTAAAATTAAAAGATTATGAAAAAGTTAAGTAAGATTAAGCTGCAAAATGCAGTGAAATTGGAAGATCAGGAAATGAAAATGATTTTCGGAGGTAGTGGTACGTCTTTGTGTCCGGATGGTTATCCGTATGTGTTCAGGTGTTCTAATGGCAACCTACATTGTTGCAAGGTGAATTCAGAGTCTGATTGTTGTCCGCAATAGTCAACTTGCTCTTTTATAAATCCTTATCATCCATGTCAATGGGTGATAAGGATTCGTTGATTCATTATTAAAATTGAAGATCATAAATATGAAAAACGTATTGTATATTGCTTTGGCAATAATGATTGCAAGCTGCACCACTGCCAGACATAAGCAGGAGGAGTTAGCTATTATAGATGTATCGAAAGAGTATCCCGAAAAGAAAATTAGCTTGACGGATATTGCTGATATTTCTTATCTGCACCTTAATTCAGATAAGGATGAATTTCTTTATAAAGGACAAATTGATTATGTGACCGAGAATAATATTGTAGTTATAGATCGATCTGAGAATAGTGTGCTTTTTTTCTCTAAGGATGGTAATCCTAAGTCGCATTTTAGCCGACGTGGTCAGGGACCTGAGGAGTATCGTGATGCTGCTTCAGTAATGTTTGATGAGCAGAATGATGAGGTGTTTGTTTCGCCTGATTTTAGTGATCATATCATGGTGTACTCGTCTCAGGGTGAGTATAAAAGAAGGATAAATTTGCCTCAGGTGAATGTGAACGGGCAAATGGCTTTGTTTGACGACGAATCGATATTGGTGTACGATAATACCAAACTGTGGCAAAATATTATGCAGAGTGGTGCTTCTGAAGATTTTAATATTACGGATCATTCGATTGATTCGACGTTCTTTCTTATCTCCAGGTTGGATGGTGCTGTGTTGGATTATGTTTTGCTTCCCAATAAGAGTATCGATCTTAGTTATAAGTCGCTGAATAGTGATTTTATAGGTCAGGTGAGTTATGGGCGCATCAGAAAATCGCCTGAGGGGTTGCTTTTGTATAATCCTGAATCGGATACCGTTTTTTTATATAATAAGGATAAGCAGCTGTTTCCGTATATGCACAAGACTCCTTTGTTGAGCAATCAAAGCAGGATGACTGTGATGGATATTTGTATGGATACAGGTGTGTATCAGTTTGTGGCTGTGTATCCGTACGGTGAGACGGGTAAGTCTCCGTCGCCAAAATATTATATGCGTCATAAGGAGTCGGGTGAGGTGTTTCGCCAAAAGATTTCTTTGCCCGATTTTGAGGGGAAAGTGCTTTACGTTAATCCTCGTCTTCATGGTTATTATGAACGTTCGTATCATTTTGAATTGGATTTTTCGGAACTTGAGGAGGCTTTTCATGAAAATAAACTTAGCGGCGAGCTCAAAAACTTGGTTGCTTCATTGCTTGATAATGAGGATAGTAATAATGTTTTTGTGTTTGCGGATTTTTATTGATAAAAGTATGTCTTGTTTAGTTATTATCAATATTAGATAAATAACTAAAGGAGTTGTAGATAAATCTGAACTACATGAAGAGATGATATTACTTGTAATACAATGATTAATACAACAGCATTATCAAATTGGTTAAAAGTTTACAACTAACAAAACAATGAGTTTTATCGTAGCGCACCCCAGCGGTAATACTCATTATCAAGTATTTAAAATAATATTAACGGGTGCTAAATTTAAAAGATTATGAAAAAGTTAAGTAAAATTAAACTGCAAAATGCAGTGAAATTGGAAGATCAGGAAATGAAAATGATTTTCGGGGGAAGTGGTACAAGTAATTGTTTGAGCTACAGCTGCGGAGGAGAGAGTTGTACAAAAGATGGGAGACCAGGCACCTGTTCGAGAATTCAGGGAACAACTGATTGCTTCTGCGATACCAGAGTTTGAAGACAATTGATGGGGTTTTCCAAAAATAATTAAAGAATAAGTGTTTGTGAGATAAAGCATGTTTCATGCTGATGCAATATTTAAGAGTTCAGATTGTAAATTAAAATTTTAAAGAAGCAAGGATAATTGTCGATTCTTCTTGTTTTTGAGACAGCCCATTCTTTTGTAAAAAATACACATCTATGAAAAAACTTATTTTACTGATTGTTCTTCTTGTCTCTTTTCAGGTAGTTTATACACAAGACAACATCTTTAGTGTATATCTTGAAGGAGCCGGATACGACTCTTTATTCCTGTATAACTTCAGAAATGAGAGCCTGCCAGTTGTAATTCCTGGAATCAGAAAAAATCAGGACTGCTGGAAATTCACAATACCGGACAGTACTTACATTTATCTCGAAGATTTTCAACTGACACCGAAATTGCCCTCCGATAGAGAGGTCAATTTCATTGTTTTTGTAATTGCCGGCAGAAATGATACGCTGACCAACAACAGGGTTAATTTTGACCGTCAATATCCCGAAATAACCGCCAGGTTTATAAAATCAATCAAAGAGGTTGATGCTGATATTACTCCCATCCACAAAGGGAATATCCGGTCCGATTATTTTGAGCTGATTGCCGATCAGCATTCCGATATCCATATCAGAACAAAAGAACCTCTTTACAGTACTTTCCTGGAATTTGGGGACGGAGGCAAAACCTATGGGGATTTTCTTGACTATTACACCGGATTGGCAAGAGAGTATCCCGATTCACGCTATCTGGTTACCGGCCTTAAAAAGGCATTATCGAAGTACAAAACAAAGAAGGACGTTTCAAATGTATTCAATGAGTTTTCGGAAAACAACAAAAACACAGTTTGGGGAAAAGAGATTCAAAGATACCTCTATTCCAAATTCCCAGACAATATGCTGCTATCGCTTGCTACATCAAAACCGGAAGCAATAATTGCAAATCCGGAAAGATTCAATCTGATTATATTTGGTGCATCATGGTGCAGACCCTGTATAGATGAGATTCCACTATTGAAAGAACTGCACGAAACTTTGAAGGAAAAGGTAGACTTCACATTTGTAACAATTGATGAAGACGCCACCATTCAAAACTGGACTGAACTGATGAAAGAACACGATATCCCCTGGCGGAGTCTGGTGATAGAGGATGAAGACATCCAACATATAAGAAACACTTATTTCTTATCGTCCATCCCGAAAAACATCTTAATCGATCCGGATGGTAGTTGGGAATACATCGATGTCAGAAATCCTGATGAAGTTGACTATTTGATGAAAAGTGTTTTTTGAAATGAAACAAATAATGATGCAAAACAATGTGTTTTATCGTAGCGCACCCCAGCGGTAATACTCATTGTCAAGTATTTGAAATAATATTAACGGGTGCTAAATTAAAAGATTATGAAAAAGTTAAGTAAGATTAAGCTGCAAAATGCAGTGAAATTGGAAGATCAGGAAATGAAAATGATTTTCGGGGGAAGTGGTGGACGTTGTGGGTACTCGATATCAGTAGACGGGCCGGTGATTTGTGTTCAGTCTGGTGGTGGTGCTGCTGGTGCAGAACATATGGCAGGAGCAAGTGGATGGTGGTGTTGTAATTGTGCGGCGGTAAGCCATTGTTAATAGATAAAACGGACATGGATATTTGCTTATTGTAAAGTAAGTTATAATTTATATGTCCGAGTTATCTCATTTTAGAAACTAATCATCGGAGAATTAAACTTCTCCGATGATTAAAGAGCAAAATCATGAAACGGATAATCTTAATTTTTCTCGCTCCACTGCTGTTTATATATTGCAGCAAAACTGAAAAAAGCAGTTCGGAGATTCTTGTTCTAAATATAGAGCAGGCATTAAACAATTTTCAAATATCTTCATTGTCAGAGTTTTCAACAACAATAAGATATGTTCCTTTGGAAACTACAGACAGTAGTTTGGTAACTAATCAAATCAGAAATGTTTATGTAGAAAACGACAAAGTTTTTGTCATGGATGATGACCCCTTTCTTAAGGTTTTTAGTGCTCAGACAGGTGAATATTTGTACAATATTGGAAAAAAAGGACAAGGTCCCGGAGAATTACCTCACCTCGCTTCTGTAGATATCAATGCCTCCGAAAATATAATTCTACTTTGTTTGCGTAATACAGTTCATTGTTTTGATTTTGAGGGGAATTTTATTCGAAAAATCAATCTCCCGGACTTAGACGGTGATGTGGAAGCTTATGAACCTGTTGTATGGCTGGATGAAAAAAAATATGCCAGTGTGATTAGACCAGTAGAAAATCAAGAAAACCTATTGATTCTTTTTGACGATGAGCAGCAATTAATGGGTGAGTTAAAATGCTATGATAATCCTGTTCAGCCCGATATTGCCTCCATAAGAGTGTGGAGTTCTGATTATCAGGGTGGAAGATTTTATCGAACTGATAAGAGCGTTCACTATTACAGAGGATTTACCGATACTGTTTTTACATACAATCCGGAAGAAAATATGTTTTCCCCTCACTTCATAATTAATTATGGAAAGCATAAGTCAACACTGGACTTTAATCCGGGTAAAGAAAATTCTGATTTGATAATGATATCTTCAATAAATGAAAATGAAGAATATATCTTTCTTGCTTTTTCCACTACCAAAGCATCCCCTCAGCCTTATAAAGATTTGTTTTTCAGAGAAGGCGAATTCTTTGAGTTTATAAATCAATCAATATTTGGCGTTTATGATAAAAAAGAAGAAAGTTTGCATTTTCTTCTTCAATCCATCCCCGGCATGCCCGGGCTTAACAATGATCTTAATAGGGGGATTCCATTCTATATTCGTAAAGTATCGAGCACTGGACAATTGATTGATTATTATCAGTCTTACAAGTTTTTAGAGTTGGCTGAGAATATTCCCAATGCAGATGATACGTTTGTACAAATAGCAAAGCAGGTCTCAGATGATGATAATCCAATAATTATTATAGCAGAATAGATTAATCTTTAAACAGACAAAAGAACTGATTATTAAAGTGTTTTCAATTAATAAAAGATCCTGTTGTGGTATTTGAGCTCTAAATTTGCACTTAGATATGAATTATACAATAAACTTTAAACTGATAGAAAGAATACCCCATATCATCATGATGAATTCCTTTTTCATTCCTGATCCGGGACTTTATCAAGGACAGATGGGTATAGCCATTGCAATGGCAAAACTGTACCAACAAACAGAAAATGAAGTATTCTTAGATTTCTCTTATGAATTATTAGATCAAGTGATTTCCAAAGTTAATAAACAGCTTTCATTTTCCTTAAATGAAGGTTTAGCCGGAATAGGCTGGGGCATTGAGTTTTTTATTCAAAATGATTTGGTAGAAGGCACCGGGGTTGAAATATGTGAAGAAATTGATTATAAAATAATGGAAACCGACCCAAATAGAATTCGGGATTTTTCACTTGAGTCTGGTTTTGAAGGGTTATTGCATTATATTTTGTTTCACATGAAAGGAGCAGTTGTACAAAGTACTAAAAAGCCTTTTGATAATGAATATCTTTCAGCTATTTATGGCATTTGTCAGAAATTAGACGTAAATGATGCCCCTGAATCGTTGTTGTCATTATCAAAAATGTTTATTGACTTGATAGAAAGAAACGCTTATCCAAATTATGAAATACTACCAGCTTACTTCATCTCAAATATGCCTGAGATAAGACATAATAATTTAATGTCATCCCATTTGGGATTAAATAATGGCTTATCAGGATATCTGCTAAACACGATGAGAAAATGAAAAATCTATATTTGATCGATGAGTATACCAGTTCTCAAAAAAACGGCATAGGAGTCTTTTTAAATGAACTTATTTATTGTTTAGATTTAAGTGATTATAGAATAAATCTTGTGTCGTTTAATGCTGATACAGATGAGTTTAATATCACAGGAGATAGTGGTTTTAGACAATTCCTCTTTCCCCCCTTTAAACGGGGATTTCTTAATGAAAATTCAAAAATAATAGATAAGTTTTTACGGTTACATATTCCCGACTCTTCTGATAATGTATTCTTTTTGAATCATTCGCCTTGTTCAAACTTGATGAAATCTATTAAAGATTCACACCCGAAGTCAAAAATTATATTTACGATCCACGATTTTGGCTGGACTCACCTTCTGTTGGGTAATATTGAGAGTTATAAAAGTATCTTTAAGGATAATAATATAGAGCAGAATGAGGAGAAATATCTGTTGACTGTTTTTCAACAAGAACTAGAGATGTATCAGCTTGCAGATATGGTTGTTTGTCTGTCAGAAGACACATATTCTATTTTGAAATCATTTTATCAGATTGATGCAGAAAAACTATCATTAATACCTAATGGATTAAGAAGCCATAAACTGTTTGTTAGGCATGAAATTCCTAACGAACAGTTAAGAAGAGAAAAGGGAATATGCAAAAATGACAAAATACTGTTGTTTACCGGAAGACCAACTAAGCAAAAAGGTGTTTTTGATTTGATAGAGGCGATAAAAATAATATTGAAAAAACACAGGAATATTAAGTTGATAATTGTAGGGGAAGGAAATGAGGTGTCAATGAAGGAACTAATCAATGCCGCTTCGGAGATAGCAAGTTCTGTAGTTTATACCGGGCAAATAAACAGACAGGAAGTTATGGATTGGTTGTCAATTGCAGATATTGGAATAATCTCGTCATATTACGAACAATGTAGTTATTCTGCTATTGAGATGATGATGCACGCCTTACCCATAGTAGCTTCTGATGGATTAGGAATAAGAAATATGTTTGTTGACGGTCTTAATGCACAGATTGCAAAGATAGGTGATAGGAGCAAACCTGCAGAATATCAGAATAATCTAGCAAATGCCATTATTAAACTA